>NZ_JBFUHN010000110.1:0-17319 GCF_056402375.1 Variovorax sp. P4_B10
ACCTACGGGACCCGCGTCCCACCGAAAGGCTCTCCATGAAAATCAAGGACTCCGTCGTCTTCATCACCGGCGCCAACCGAGGCCTCGGCCTGTCTTTCGCCAAGGCTGCGCTGGCGGCAGGCGCGCGCAAGGTCTACGGCGCCGCGCGCGATCCGAAGCGCATCACGCTGGCCGGCGTGACGCCGGTGGCGCTTGATGTCACGCAGCCTGCGCAGATCGCCGCGGCGGTGGCGGCGTGCGGGGACGTCACGCTGCTCGTCAACAACGCCGGCATCTCGCGCGGATCGAACCTGCTGGGCGCGGGGGCGGTCGACGCCGCACGGGCCGAGTTCGAGACCAACTTCTTCGGCCCCTGGGCGCTGACGCAGGCTTTTGCGCCGGTGCTCGCGGCCCATGGCGGCGGTGCGGTGATCAACGTGTTGTCGGCGCTGAGCTGGACCACCTTCCCGAGCGTGGCGACCTACAGCACGACCAAGTCGGCGGCATGGTCGCTGAGCAACGGCCTGCGCAACGAACTGGCCGGGCAGGGCACGCAGGTGACGAGCCTGCACGTGGCCTACATGGACACCGACATGGCGGCCCATGTGCCGGGCGCGAAGGCCTCGCCGGACGATGTGGCGCGCCAGGCGCTGGCCGGCGTGGAAGCCGGAAAGCCCGAGGTGCTGGCCGACGAGGTCTCGCGCCAGCTCAAGCAAAGCCTGTCGAGCGCGACGCCGGCCTACGCGGCGGCGCCGGCGCCTGCCGCGGCCTGAGCGGCGCCCCAAAAGAAAAACCCGGGCGCTCGGCCCGGGTTGTCGTCGATCAATAGCGGTAGGGATTGTTGGGCCGGCGGTCGTAGCGATTGGGCACGCCGTCACCATCGTTGTCCCTGCGGCCGCCGTAGTGGCGACGGTCGTCCCAGCGGCGGTCGTAGTGGCGGCCGTCGCGGTAGTAGCCCGGGTGATAGTGGCGCGGCGGAGGCGGCGGCGCGTAGTAGCGGCGCGGGGGCGGCGGTGCGGGCACCACGTACACCTGGGCCTGGATGAAGCGGCCACCGGTCTGGGCTTGCGCCGGTGCGCTGAGTGCGGCCAGCGACAGCAGGGCTGCGGCGGCGATTGCGAAGGTGAGCTTTTTCATGGCAACTCCCGTGGAGTGGTTGGAAGCCTCATCGTCGCCGCCTTGTGTGAACCTCGTGTAAGGCTGGAGCGAAATCGGATGAAGAGCTGTAAGCCCGTGCGCGCAGGACGCTGGCCGGGCATCCCCAGATCGTAAAGGGTCTATCGCCAACAAGACACCGTTGCGGATGCTCCGTTGGTCATAGGCCGTGAGGCCGGGCGATCACCCGCGCGGGGGCGGCAGCATGCGGCGCAGGGCTTCGAAGAACAGGTCCGACTGCTCGCGTTCGCCCTGGATCTGGGCCGCAACATGTGCGGCCAGCTTCGCATCGACGGGCACCAGCGGGCGCCCGGTCGATTGCGCGATCACCTGGTGCAGGCTCGCGCGTTCGAGGTAGTACAGATCGTCGTAGGCATGCGCAATGGTGGCGCCCGCCACGATCACGCCGTGGTTCGCCAGGAAGGCGACGTCCTTGCCGGTCATGGCGCGGGCGATGCGCTCGCCTTCGGCATCGTCGAGCGCGAGGCCGTTGTATTCGGCGTCGATCGCGATGCGGTTCATGTAGCGCATGGCGTTCTGGCTCAGCGTTGGATCGAGTGCGCGGTCGGCCGTGATCGTGAGCGCGGTGGCGTAGGGCATGTGGCAGTGCAGCACGACTGCGTGGCCGGTGAGCCGGTGCACCGCGCCGTGGATGAAGAGGGCCGTGGGCTCCACGCGGTGGCGGCCGGCGAGCACTTCGCCGTGCACGTCGATCAGCACGATGTCGTCGGGGCCGATCTCGCTCCAGTGCAGTCCGCGCGGGTTGATCAGGTAGCGGTCCTGCGCGCCCGGCAGCATCACGCTGAAGTGGTTGCAGACCCCTTCGGACAGCCCGTGATGGGCGGCGGCGCGCAAGGCGAGCGAGAGGTCTTCGCGGCGCTTGCGCACGGCGGGGCTGGCGTAGTCGGCGTCGGCGGACATTGGAGGCACCTTTCTTCTTGTTGGCGGCGTCGGATCAGGCGTGAACGGTGCCGGTCCAGGCCGCGATGAACTTCTTCGCGTCGTCGCGCACCGCCGCTGCCTGCTTGCCGGGCTTGTAGAGCGCCGAGCCGATGCCGAAGCCGGCGGCGCCGGCCGCGCGCCATTCGGCCATGTTCAGCGGCGTGATGCCGCCCACGGGCATCACCGGCGTGCCGGCCGGCAGCACGGCGAGCAGCGCCTTCACCACGGCCGGCGATGCCAGCTCGGCGGGAAACAGCTTGAGTCCGGTGGCGCCGGCCGCGAGCGCACCGAAAGCCTCCGTCGGCGTCATGACGCCCGGCAGGCAGACCATGCCGAGCCGCACGGCCTCGGCGATCACCTCGGCATTGAAGTTGGGCGAGACGATCAGCTCGCCGCCGGCCGCATGCACGTCGCGCACCTGCCGTGCGTCGAGCACGGTGCCCGCGCCCACCAGCGCCTGCGGAAAGCGTGCACGCATCAGTTCGATGCTGGCCAAGGGCTGCGGCGAATTGAGCGGCACCTCGAGCAGCCTGAAGCCGGGCTCGACGATGGCGTCGCCGACGGCGGCGGCTTCAGTAGGGGTGAGGCCGCGAAGGATCGCCACCAGTGGCAGATCGCGCATCGCGGCGCTGAATTTTTCGAGAGGCGTGGTCATGGCTGGATTCTGTCTGCGGCAAGAAAACCGGACAGCACATGCAGTCCGGCCCAGGTGGCTTCGGCGCCGAGCGTGCGCGTGGCGACGCCGGTGGTGCGCAGCGCCAGGGTGTATCGCTCGGTGAGCTCGGGCGAGCCGATCAGCACCACCTCGCCGACCGCGTGCATCGACTGGGTGCGCAGTTCCTCGCCGATCAGCAGGCCGGAAAGGTAGCTGGACAGCTCCTGCTTCGGCATGCGTTCGAACAGTGCGAGCGTGCGTGCACCGAAGGCGTTGTGCAGCAGGCCATGGCCGTTTTCGGACTGGGTCACGCCCTGCAGGAAGGCGGCTTCGTCGAGCGGCGCCGCGGCATCGAGCGTGCGCGCGAGGATCGAATGCTGGCTCAGCAGCGCGTAGAACTCGCCCGTCATGTAGGTGCGAAAACCGGCGACGCGGCCCTTCTTGACGGTGGCCCACTTGTTGTGGGTGCCGGGCAGCACGAACAGGCCGTCGCTCAGGCCGGCGAGTTCCATCGCGCCGAAGATCTGCACCTCTTCGCCGCGCATCACGTCGGGCACGCCGTCGTGCGCGTCGCTGAGGCCGGGGACGATGGCGATGCGCGCGCCAGGTACCGCGTCGATGTCGATGATCTTGCGGCCCACCTCGACGCGGCCTGCGGGGCAGGCGCAATACGGGGCCTCGACCCAGCCCTGCTTGCTGCCGGCCATGCCGGAGATCAGGCAGCGCGTGCCTTCAGGGCGCATCCAGTCGCCGAAAAGTGTTTCGAAAACCGCGGGGAACCCGCCTTCCGGCACCTTGAGGATGCCGCGCGCGTCGCTGCGCTCCTCGAGCACCTTGCCGCGGGCATCGAGCAGCGCGCCGCGCAGTGAGCTCGTGCCCCAATCGATCGCAACCAAATGACTCATTTCAATACGACTCCGTCGCGCTTCGTGCGCCAGCCTGGGGGTGTGCCCAGTGCTAGTGATTGTCGCGCGGCACGAAAGCCCCGCGGCGGCCGCGCAGGAAGGCCAGGTCGGCACCCTGGTCGGCTTGTAACACGGTGTCGACGTAGAGCTTCCAGTAGCCGGAGTCGAGCGGCGCCTTCGGTGCGACCCACTTCTCGCGGCGCCTGGCCAGTTCCTCGTCGCTCACGTGCAGGTGCAGCTTGCGGTTCGGCACGTCGAGTTCGACGATGTCGCCGTCCTGCACCAGCGCCAGCGGGCCGCCGGCAGCCGCTTCGGGCGCGGTGTGCAGCACCACGGTGCCGTAGGCCGTGCCGCTCATGCGCGCATCGCTGATGCGGACCATGTCGGTGATGCCGCGGCGCAATACCTTGGGCGGCAGCGGCATGTTGCCGGCTTCGGCCATGCCGGGGTAGCCCTTGGGGCCGCAGTTCTTGAGCACCATGATGCAGTGCTCGTCGATGTCGAGGTCTTCGTCGTCGATGCGCTTGTGCAGGTCGTCGGCGCTTTCGAACACCACCGCCCGGCCCTTGTGCACCAGCAGTTCGGGCGTGGCCGCGCTGGGCTTGATGATGGCGCCGTTGGGCGCGAGGTTGCCGCGCAGCACGCAGATGCCGGCCTTCTCCTTGAAGGGCTCGGCCAGCGTGCGGATGACCTGCGGGTTGTAGTTCTCGGCGTCCTTCACGTTGTCCCACATGCTCTGGCCGGTGACGGTGAGGATGTCCTTGTGCAGGTGCTGCGCGATCTCCTTGATCACGACCGGCAGGCCGCCCGCATAGCAGAAGTCCTCCATCAGGAACTGGCCCGAAGGCTGCAGGTTCACGAGGCAGGGCAGCTCGGAGGCGAGGCGGTCGAAGTCGTCGAGCGTGAGGTCGACGCCGATGCGGCCCGCAATGGCCAGCAGGTGGATCACGAGGTTGGTCGAGCCGCCGATGGCCGCGTTGACCTTGATGGCGTTCTCGATGGCCTGGCGCGTGAGGATCTTCGACATGTTCATGTCCTCGTGCACCATGTCGACGATGCGCCGGCCCGCCTGGCGCGCGAGCACGTTGCGCCGGCCGTCGACGGCCGGGTAGGCCGCATTGCCGGGCAGGCCGATGCCGAGCGATTCGACCATGCTCGCCATGGTGCTCGCGGTGCCCATCGTCATGCAGTGGCCGTGGCTGCGGTGCATGCAGCTCTCGGCCTCGAAAAATTCCTGCAGCTTGAGGGTGCCGGCACGCACTTGTTCGCTCATCTGCCACACGCCGGTGCCCGAGCCCAGCTCCTGGCCGCGCCATTTGCCCGAGAGCATCGGGCCGCCGGAGACGCCGATGGTCGGCAGGTCGACGCTGGCCGCGCCCATCATCAGTGCGGGCGTGGTCTTGTCGCAGCCCATGAGCAGCACCACGCCGTCGAGCGGATTGCCGCGAATGCTTTCTTCCACGTCCATGCTCGCGAGGTTGCGGTACAGCATGGCGGTGGGGCGCAGCAGCGTTTCGCCGAGCGACATCACCGGGAACTCGAGTGGAAAGCCGCCCGCTTCGTACACGCCGATCTTCACCTGCTCGGCGAGCGTGCGGAAGTGCGAGTTGCAGGGCGTGAGTTCGCTGAAGGTGTTGCAGATGCCGATGACCGGGCGGCCGTCGAACTGGTCGTGCGGCACCCCCTTGCCCTTCATCCAGCTCCGGTAGATGAAGCCGTCGCGATCGTGGCGGCCGAACCATTGCTGGCTGCGCAGTTCGCTGGGTTTTTTCTTGGGGATTGTGCTCATCGGTTGTCTCTTTTTGTTGCCGATTCCAGCGCGAAACCTCAGGGTTTGTCCTGCCGAATCGGGTTTTCAATCATCATATGATAAGCGCGGTCAACACGCCGAAACCTTGATGTTTTCGCTCGTCGAGATACCAAATTTCACATCGCATTCATGATCAAGAACATCCACGGTCGCACGCTCGAACTGCTCGGCGAAGCTGTCGTGGCCGGTCGGTATGCGATCGGGGCGTCGATACCGGCCGAGCCGATTCTTGGCGAGGAACTCGGCGTGAGCCGCACCGTGGTGCGCGAGGCCATCAAGTCGCTCGCGGCCAAGGGACTGATCGTGACGGGACCGAAAGTCGGCACGCGCGTGCTGCCGCAGGACAAGTGGAACTGGTTCGATCCCGACGTCATCACCTGGCAATCGCGCGCCGGCCTCACGCCCGAATTCCTGCGCGACCTGCAGGACCTGCGCCGCGTGGTCGAGCCGGCAGCGGTGCGGCTCGCCGCCGAGCGGGCAGGGCCCGAGGACATCGAGGAAATCGAACGCGCCTTCGCGGGCATGAAGGAAGCCGTCGAGAACGGCGGCGACTACGTCACCTTCGACCTGCGCTTTCACAACGGCCTGCTGAGCGCCGCGCGCAACCGCATGCTGGCGCAGATGAGCAAGGCGCTCAATGCGCTGCTGCGTACGAGCTTCGAGATATCGACCACCAAGCCCGACGGCCCCGCACTCTCGCTGCCGCTGCACCGCGCGGTGCTGGATGCAGTGATTGCGCACGACCCTGCCAAGGCCGAGCGTGCGGTCATCCGCCTCATCGACGGCGCGCGGCAGGACATCGAAGACGTGCTCGGTTCGCGCCGGCGTTTGCCAAGGCTCAGCCGGCCGCCGCCGAAGCTCAAGGTCACCTAGCCCGCAGTCGCATCTTTCAGGCGGTTGCCCGCAATCTGCACCAGGTTCTTTTCACCCACGCTCGCGTTCCGAGCATTTCCACCCAAGAAGAAGGAGACACCATGAAACTCGTCAAGTCGCTGATCGCGCCGACGCTGGTCGCGCTGGGGTTATTGGCGGCGGCAGGCCCTGCTGCCGCCCAGGAAAAACTCACCGTCTGGTGGGTCAAGGGCTTCTACAAGGCGGAGGACGATGCGCTGTTCGCCGCCATCAAGAAGTTCGAGGAGAAGAACAAGAACGTGAAGATCGAGCTGTCGCAGTACCCGATCCAGGACATGATCCCCAAGACCGTGTCCGCGCTCGACTCCGGCAGCCCGCCCGACGTGGCGTATGCCGACGTGTACGACTTCCAGGTCACGGGCAAGTGGGCCTACGACGGCAAGCTCGAAGACCTCGGCAGCGTGCTCTCGCCCATGAAGGACCGCTTCGCGCCGAACACGCTCGAGACCACCTTCCTCTACAACGACCAGACCAAGACCAAGGCCTATTACGCCTTCCCGATCAAGCAGCAGACGATGCACGTCGAGTACTGGCTCGACATGCTCACCGAGGCCGGGCTCAAGGAAGCCGACATTCCGACCACCTGGAAGGACTACTGGTCCTTCTGGTGCGAGAAGGCCCAAACCGCCAGCCGCCAGAAAAGCGGCAAGCGCACCTTCGGCATCGGCATGCCCATGGGCGTGGATTCGAGCGACTCCTTCTATTCGTTCCTGACTTTCATGGACGCCTACAACGTCAAGCTGGTGGACGACAACGGCAAGYTGCTGGTCGACGACCCGAMGGTGCGCRCCGGCCTGATCRGCGCGCTGACCGACTACACCACGCYCTACACCAAGGGCTGCACGCCGCCGTCGTCGACGAGCTGGAAGGACCCGGACAACAACGTCGCGTTCCACAACAAGACGACCCTGATGACGCACAACGCGACCATCTCCATCGCCGCCAAGTGGCTCGACGATTCGAACAACGCCTCGCTCACGCCCGAGCAGCGTGAAGAGGCGCGCAAGAACTACACCGAGCGCATCCGCACCGCGGGTTTCCCGAGCAAGCCCGACGGCAGCAAGATGGTCTACCGCACGGCCGTGAAGACCGGCGTGGTGTTCAAGGACGCGAAGAACAAGGCACGTGCCAAGGAATTCGTCTCCTTCCTGCTGCAGGAAGAAAACCTCACGCCGTACGTCGAGGGTTCGCTGGGCCGCTGGTTCCCCGTGACCAAGACCGGGCAGCAGCGCGACTTCTGGAAGGCCGACCCGCATCGCCTGTCGGTCTACAACCAGTACGCCGCCGGTACCGTGACCTTCGAGTTCACCAAGAACTACAAGTTCACCGTGCTCAACAACGAGAACGTCTGGGCCAAGGCCATGAGCCGCGTCGTCACCGACAAGGTGCCGGTGGACAAGGCGGTCGACGAGATGATCGCGCGCATCAAGACGGTTGCGGCGCAGTAAGCCACACGCGGCATCACCACCTTCACCGGGCCGACTCGCATGAGCTCCACTGCCACCGCCGCGCCGTCTCCGGCGCCTGTCGTCAATCTCGGGGCGCGGCACGCGCGCTGGCAGTTCTGGGGCGCGGTCATGGTCGTGCCCTACCTGCTGGTGTTCTTGGTGTTCGTGCTTTACCCGGTGGGCTATGGCCTCTGGCTCGCCCGCCATCCGCAAAGCTACGTGAAGCTGGTCGAGGACCCGATCTTCTTCCGTTCGGTGATCAACACGGCCATCTTCCTGATCGTGGCGATCAACCTCAAGATGCTCGTGGCGCTGGTGCTCTCGGGCTTCTTCGTGACGTCGCGCTGGTGGATCAAGATCGTCTCGGCGATCTTCATCCTGCCTTGGGCGATGCCGTCGATCCCGACCATCCTGTCGATCCGCTTCATGCTGAACCCGGAGTGGGGCGTCATCAACAGCACCATCTTCCGGCTGACCGGCGCCGACGGCCCGAACTGGCTCAACGACCCCGCGCTGGCGCTCACCTTCGCGATGGTGGTGCATGTGTGGAAGTCGCTGCCGTTCTGGACGCTGATCCTGGTGGCAGGGCGGCTGGCCATTCCCACCGAGCAGTATGAAGCCGCATCGGTGGACGGCGCCTCGTCGTGGCAGAAGTTCCGCTTCGTGAGCTGGCCGGCGCTGAAGACGCTCTACGTCACGTCGCTCATCCTCTCGATGATCTGGACGCTGGGCGACTTCAACAGCGTCTACCTGCTGACCGGCGGCGGACCCGCCGACCTGACGCACGTGCTGGCAACCTTGGGCATCCGTTATCTGCGGCTCGACCAGGTCGACCTGTCGATGGCATCGATCGTGGTGGCCCTGCCGCTGGTGCTACCGCTCGTGTACTTCATGATGAAGAGGCTCTCGAAATGAAACGCTGGACCCCCAAGGCCGTAGCGACCGAGGCCAAGCTGCTGCTCATCGGCATTCCGGTGCTGTTGTGGACACTGATTCCGGTCTACCACATGGTGCTCTTCGCGATCTCGTCGAAGGACTCCGCGACCTCGGGCCACCTGTGGCCCAAGAACCCGACGCTGGACAACTTCCGCATCGTGTTCCAGCAGAAGCACTTCTACCTCGACCACTTCTGGCTGCAGCTCTGGAACTCGCTGCTGATCGCGCTCTCGGTGGGGGCGCTCACGCTCTTCGTCGCGACCACGGCCGCCTTCGCGATCAGCCGGCTGCGCGTGAGAGGCGGGCGCACGGTGATGAACCTGGCGCTCTTCACCTACTTCATTCCCGCAGCCTTCCTCGCGGTGCCGATGTACAAGACGATGGGCAACTACGGGCTGCTCAACAGCCAGTGGGCGCTGATCCTCGCGATGGTGACGATTGCGTCGCCGTACTGCATCTGGGTGCTGAAGCAGGCCTCCGACAAGCTGCCCTACGAGCTCGACGAAGCGGCGCGCATGGACGGCGCCTCGCCGCTGCAGCTGTTCCGCCTGGTGTACCTGCCGCTGATGGTGCCGTCGCTGGTGGCGGTGGGGACCTATTCGTTGCTGCTGGCGTGGAACGAATACCTCTACGCCTTCCTGCTGCTGTCGAACGACAGGAGCGTGACGCTGGCGGTGGCGCTCGGCAACTTCCTGTCGGCCGACGATTCGCCGTGGGAACTGCTGATGGCCACGGGCCTGATCTATGCGTTGCCGCCTGCGGCGATCTATTACGCCTTCAAGCGCTACATGGTGGGCGGCCTCACTGCAGGCGCCGTCAAGAGCTGAGCGAACCCTGGGAATAAAAATGGCATCCGTATCCTTTCGCAATATCCAGAAATCCTTCGGCAAGGTCCAGATCATCCAGGGCCTGAGCTTCGACATCACCGACGGCGAGTTCGTGGTGCTGGTCGGGCCTTCGGGCTGCGGCAAGTCGACCCTGCTGCGCATGCTTGCCGGCCTCGAGGACATCAGCGGCGGCGAGATCATGATCGATAGCCGCGTGGTCAACGACCTCGAGTCGAAGGACCGCGACATCGCCATGGTGTTCCAGAGCTATGCGCTCTACCCGCACATGACGGTGGGCGAGAACATGGGCTTCAGCCTGCGGCTGCGCAACGCCGAGAAGTCGGTGACCGACGAGCGTGTGGCGCGGGCCGCGAAGATCCTCAACCTCGATGCGCTGCTCGGGCGCTATCCGCGCGAGCTGTCGGGCGGGCAGCGCCAGCGCGTGGCGATGGGGCGCGCCATCGTGCGCGATCCGAAGGTGTTCCTGTTCGACGAACCGCTCTCCAACCTGGACGCCAAGCTGCGCGTGGCGATGCGCGCCGAGATCAAGGCGCTGCACCAGCGGCTGAAGACCACCACGGTCTATGTGACGCACGACCAGATCGAAGCCATGACCATGGCCGACCGCATCGTGGTGATGCACGACGGCATCGTCGAGCAGATCGGCACGCCGCTCGATCTGTACGACCGCCCCGACAACCTGTTCGTCGCGCAGTTCATCGGCTCGCCGTCGATGAACGTGATCGAGGGCACGGTGCGGCGCTCGGGCAGCGAATGCCATGTCGAGGCGCACGGCGCGCGCTGGCCCGTGCCGCCGGGTACCTCGGCACCCGACGGCCAGCCGGTGCACTACGGCATCCGCCCCGGCGACATCACRCTGGGTGGCGGCAGCGGCGTCAATGCGCAAGTGATCGTGGTCGAGCCCACGGGCGCCGAGACCGAACTGCTGGTGCAGGTCGGCGAGGCGAAGCTGGTGCTCGCGGTGCATGGCCGCGTCGACGCGCAGCCCGACCAGACCGTGGGCCTGGCAATCGATGCCGACCGCGTGCACCTGTTCGACCGCCAGAGCGGCCGGCGCATGCCCTGAGCTTTCGGTTTTCGGTTCAGTCCGTGCGCAGCCGGAGCAGCGCGCGCACGAAGCCGTGGTCCGAGCGCGAGCGGTCGCGCCCCTCGTGCAGATGGTCGTTGAAGTAATCGACCCGCCGCACGTCGCCCAGGCTGTGCCGGCTGGTCGCGACGAATTCCTCGCTCACGAAGATCTGGTCGAGCACATCCGGAAAGCCCTGGTGGATGTGCGAATAGGCCACGTCCTTCTTCAGCGCCGATTCACCCTGCATTTCGTAGGCGTTGAACAGCGCCACGTCGCGCGCGGCCTTGTCGTAGGCCACCTCGGACGTCGCGGCCACCAGCTGCGTGGTCACGCTGTGCGGGTTGTCGTTGAAGTCGCCCATCACCACCAGCGGCGTGTTCGTGTCCTGCAGCAGGTCGATGACGACGCAGCGCAGGGCCGCAGCCTCCGCGCCGCGCATCAGCAGCGAGCGCAGCGAGGCCATCACGCCCACCTTGCGGTCGTCCCGGTCTTCGAGGGGATTGCCTTGCGCATCCTGCAGGAACTTCGGCCGCTTGGACTTGAGGTGCACCGTCAGCACATTCACCTGCTGGCCGTGCTTCATGCGCAGCGTGGCCAGCAGGGGCGGGCGCTCGAAGCGCGTGTGCGGGCCGAGGCCCGGCACCTCGACGCCGAAGCCCGCTGGAAAGTCGACGAAGGATTGAACGTTGTCCACCTGCAGCCGCGTCGCGATGCCGACGCGCGGCGTGCCTTGCGCGCCCGACCTGGCCGGCGTGCCCGGGGGGCTCGCGGGCGGCGGCGTGTTCTCCGCACCCGGCACTGAAACGAAGTCGTAGCGCAAGCCGCTGCGCGCGATGGCGGCCTTGAGCGCCGATTCGTCCCACACCTCCTGCACCGCCAGCACGTCCGCATTGAGCGCATTGAAGCGCTCGCCGATCCAGTCGAGCTTTCGCTCGTACTCGCGCTCGTTGTAGGCGTCCTGGTTCTCGTAATAGACCCGGTTGGGGTTTGCGAGGTTGAGCAGGTTGCAGGTGGCTACGAAGAGGGTGGCGTAGTTGGGTGGGATGTATTGCATGGCTTGACGATTGTGTCCTGTCCGCGCCTCCGCCATCTTCAAAAAAGAAAAGGGCACCGAAGTGCCCTTGCTCGATTTCCGTGKGTAGGCGTCCTACCCGCAGTGCTTAACGACCGAACGACCGGCCACCACCGCCACCGCCGGACCGGTTGCCGCCGCCACCGCCGTAACCACCACCACCGCCGCCACCCGAACGGCCACCGCCGCCCGACCGGTTGCCGCCGTAGCCGCCACCGCCGCCGCCCGGACGACCGCGCCCGCGTCCACCACCCATGTGGTCGACGCTCGTGCGCAACGGATCCGGCTGGCCATCGCCACCCGCGACTGCTTCGGCCCGCAGGTGTGCGACCTGGTTGGCCTGCGTCGGGCTGTGGCTGTTGCCGTGATGGCGCGGCTGGCGCTCGTCATGCGGCAGATGATTCTGTTGTTGATGATGCTGAGGCGCATGGTGCGGCGTGCGTGCCGGACCTTGCGGACCCCGGCCTTGCGGTGCGCGGGCACCCTGGCCGCGCGGGCCTTGACCCTGGCCCTGGCCGCCGCCATTGGCGTTGCGGCCTTGGCCGCCACCGCCCTGGCCGCCACCACGGCGTTGACCACCGCCGTTGCCGCCACCACCACCAGCGCGTTCACCGCCGCCCTGGCCAGCCTTGTTTTCGCGGATGCGCGACAGCATCTCGGTGCGTGCAGCCTTCGCAGCCGCCTGCATCACGTCGCGGCTCGGCGGGCGACCGGCGCCGCCCCAGATCGTCTGGCGACCCATGGCGATCGGTTCGGCGCGTTCGCCTTCTTCGGGACCGAAGCCCTCGACGATCTGCACCGGAATCGTCTGCTTGGTGAAGCGTTCGATTTCCTGCATGAAGCCTTCTTCGTCCAGGCACACGAAGCTGACAGCCTCGCCGCTCGAACCGGCGCGGCCGGTACGGCCGATGCGGTGGACGTAGTCTTCGCTGACGTTCGGGATTTCGTAGTTCACGACGTGCGGCAGTTCGTCGATGTCGATGCCGCGGGCCGCGATGTCGGTGGCCACCAGCGCACGGATGTCGCCGCTCTTGAAGCCGGCCAGCGCCTGCGTGCGGGCGCTCTGGCTCTTGTTGCCGTGCAGCGCCATCGCCTCGATGCCGTTCTTGGTCAGGAACTCGGCCACGCTGTTGGCGCCGAACTTGGTGCGCGTGAACACGAGCACCTGGCTCCACTTGTTCTCGTTGATGATGTGCGCGAGCAGCGCCTTCTTCTTGCCGCGGCCCACCGGGTGGATCACCTGGGTGATGCGCTGCACGGTGGTGTTGCGCGGCGTGACCTGGATGCTTTGCGGGTTCTTGAGCAGCGTGGCGGCCAGGTCGCGGATTTCGTCGCTGAAGGTGGCCGAGAACAGCAGGCTCTGCTTTTCCTTGGGCACCAGCGCCAGGATCTTCTTCACGTCGTGGATGAAGCCCATGTCGAGCATGCGGTCGGCTTCGTCGAGGATCAGCATCTGGACCTGGCTCAGGTCGAGCATGCCCTGCTGCTGCAGGTCGAGCAGGCGGCCGGGGGTGGCCACGAGGATGTCGACGCCCTTCTTGAGCTTGCTGATCTGCGGGTTCATGCCGACGCCGCCGAAGATCACGGTCGAGTCGAGCTGCAGGTACTTGCCGTAGGTGCGAACCGACTCTTCGACCTGGGCCGCGAGTTCGCGCGTGGGGGTCAGCACGAGGGCGCGGATGCCGACGCCGCCGAACTTGTTGGTGGCGCTGCGGCTCATGGTGAGCTTGTGCAGCATGGGCAGCGTGAAGGCGGCCGTCTTGCCGGTGCCGGTCTGGGCGCCGCCGAGCAGGTCATGGCCTTCGAGCACGGCGGGGATGGCTTGCGCCTGGATGGGGGTCGGGGTGTCGTAACCGTGCTCGTGCACAGCCTTCAAGATGGCGGGAGCCAGCTTCAGTTCATCAAAATTCATTGGAAACAATAAGCGCCATACACGGCGCAGTGGCATCGGCCCGCTTGGCGTCTTGGCGACGCCGAGCCAGTCAAGGCAGATGAAGGTCAGGGGTGGGAGCCGAAAAACCCGTCGTGATAAAGGGCTTTCTTCGTCCCCGGCAGAGAGCCGGTGTTGCGGGCAACTGGACCCGGCAACGGTGCCTATTGTCGCATGAGTCGATAATGTGTGGTTTGCCGCGCCCGAATACCGCTTTCGGGCGCCCGCGCTTTTCCCGAATCTCCGCTACCCAAGGTAACTACTCCCAGATGGCTCAATACGTCTATTCGATGAACCGCGTCAGCAAGACCGTGCCGCCCAAGCGGCAGCTCTTGAAAGACATTTCGCTCTCTTTCTTCCCCGGCGCCAAGATCGGCGTGCTCGGCCTGAACGGCTCGGGCAAGTCCACGCTGCTCAAGATCATGGCGGGTGTGGACAAGGAGTTCGAGGGTGAGGCGCTGCCCATGCCGGGGATGACCATCGGCTATCTGGAGCAGGAACCCAAGCTCAACACCGAGCACACGGTGCGCGAATCGGTCGAAGAGTCCATGGGTGCGGTGTTTGCGGCCAAGGCGCGCCTCGAAGAGGTGTACATCGCCTATGGTGCCGAAGACGCCGACTTCGACGCGCTGGCGGCCGAGCAGGCCCAGCTCGAAGCCATCATCGCCACCGCCGGCACCGATTCCGAACATCAACTGGAAATCGCCGCCGACGCATTGCGCCTTCCGCCGTGGGACGCGAAGATCGGCCTGCTGTCAGGCGGCGAAAAGCGGCGCGTGGCGCTGTGCCGCCTCTTGCTGTCCAAGCCCGACATGCTGCTGCTCGATGAGCCGACCAACCACCTGGACGCCGAATCGGTGGAGTGGCTCGAAGTGTTCCTGCAGCGCTTCACGGGCACCGTGGTGGCCATCACCCACGATCGCTACTTCCTCGACAACGCGGCCGAGTGGATCCTGGAAATGGACCGCGGTCGCGGCATTCCCTGGAAGGGCAACTACAGCACCTGGCTCGAGCAGAAGGGCGAACGCCTGGCGCAGGAGCAGAAGAGCGAAGAAGCCCACGCCAAGGCGCTGAAGAAGGAACTGGAGTGGTCGCGCCAGAACCCGAAGGCACGCCAGGCCAAGAGCAAATCCCGCCTGGCCCGCTTCGAAGAGCTGAGCGACATGGAATACCAGAAGCGCAACGAGACGCAGGAAATCTTCATTCCGGTGGCGGAGCGGCTGGGTCAGCAGGTGTTCGAGTTCCACGGCGTCAGCAAGTCCTTCGGCGACCGCATGCTGATCGACAACCTGAGCTTCACCGTGCCGCCGGGCGCGATCGTCGGCATCATCGGCCCGAACGGCGCCGGCAAGTCGACGCTCTTCAAGCTGCTCGCGGGCAAGGAACAGCCGGACGCCGGCCATGTGGTCATCGGCTCGACCGTCAAGGCGGCTTTTGTGGACCAGCACCGCGACGAGCTCGCCAACCAGAAGACCGTGTGGGAAGACATCTCGAACGGGCTGGACATCATCAACGTCGGCAAGTTTCAGATGGCCAGCCGTGCGTATGCAGGTCGCTTCAACTTCAACGGCGCGGACCAGCAGAAGAAGGTCGGCACGCTGTCGGGCGGCGAGCGCGGTCGTCTGCACCTGGCCAAGACGCTGATCGCGGGCGGCAACGTGCTGATGCTCGATGAACCGTCGAACGACCTGGACGTGGAAACCTTGCGCGCACTGGAAGACGCGTTGCTCGAATTCGCCGGCACCGTGATGGTCATCAGCCATGACCGCTGGTTCCTCGACCGTATCGCCACGCACATCCTGGCTGCCGAAGGCGACAGCCAGTGGACCTTCTTCGACGGCAACTACCAGGAGTACGAAGCCGACAAGAAGAAGCGCCTCGGCGAAGAGGGTGCCAAGCCGAAACGCATGCGCTACAAGGCTCTGAAGTAAGCCTCAGGTCGCTTCAGCAAGAGCGCGTGGTTCCGCAAGGGACTGCGCGCTTTTTTCATCGTCCGCCGCAAACACCTCGCGTGCGGCGAAGAGGCCGTTCAGTGCCGCCGGGAAGCCTGCGTACACCGCCATCTGCATGATGACCTCGACCACCTCGGAGCGCGTCACGCCGACGTTCAGCGCAGCCTGGATGTGCACCTTCAACTGCGGCGCGGCATTGCCCATGGCGGTGAGCGCGGCCACGGTCGCGATCTCGCGGGAGCGCAGGTCGAGGCCGGGGCGCGAGTAGATGTCGCCGAACGGAAACTCGATCACCAGGCGGCCAAAGTCTGGCGCGATGTCGGCCAGGCTCTCGACCACCTTGACGCCGCCTTCGCCATCGATCTCATGAAGCTTGGCCAGGCCGCGCGCGTAGCGCAGGCTGTCGCCTTGGCCTTGGTCCTGTTGTGTGTTCGTCATTGCTCGTCTTTCCTTCCCGGGCTTTGCCCGATAGTGGAGGACGCTTCTTCGTCTTCTCGACCGCGCGGTAGTGGTCGATCTTGAGCGACAGCGCCTGCATGGATTGCTGCAGCGCCGCCACCCGGGCCTGAACTTCGGCAAGGTGCTCCTCGAGCATCTCGCGCCGTTCGCCGACGCTGGCGTCCCCCTGGCTTCGAAGCCTGGCGAAGGCCTGCATGCCCTGGATGGACATGCCGGTCTCGCGCAGGCGCAACAGGAAAGCCAGCAAGTCCATGTCGGCGCTCGCATAGCGCCGCTGACCGCCCGGTGCACGCGGCACCGCGGCAATCAGCCCGATGCGTTCGTAGTAGCGCAGCGTGTAGGCCGTGAGGCCGGTTCGCTCTGCGACTTCCGCAATGGTCAGACTGGTTTCCATGGCGTTGATTCTCGAAATTAGAGCGCGCTCTAAGTCAAGCGCTTTGTCGAACTATTTTTGCGGGACGTTCAGATCGGCATCCAGCCAGCCACGCAGGCTGTTCACGAAGGCCAGCGCCTGCACCCGGGGCAGATCGTCCACCCGCACGACGGCTTCGGCAAGCTGCCCGTCGCGCAGGCGGTTCGCCCGGCCGATGCCATTCAGCAGGCCGCAGTGCAGCGGTGGCGTGACCCAGCGGCCATCGAGCCGCAGCGCGATGTTGCCGCGCGTGCACTCGGTGATCTCGCCGCGGCTGTTCCACAGCAGGGTGTCGAATACGCCGGCGTCGGTCGGGGCAAAGGCCTCGTAGTGCGCGCGGCGCGTGGTCTTGAAGCGCGAGAACTCGCTGTCGGCTTCGTTGAATGCACGGGAGGCCAACTGCAGCCGCACGCGCGCCGGTGCGGCGTCCATGGCAAAGGCTTCTGCACGCGGTTGTCCCTGCGCGTCGAGCAGCAGGCGTACGCGCCATGAACCCGTCGGATGGTCGTCGCCCAGGCGATGCAGGCACGCTGCAACGAGCGCTTCGTTCCACGGGTAGCCGAAATGCGCCGCAGCGTTCTGCATGCGCGCCAGGTGCGCGGACGCATCGCGCAGCGCGCCATCGGCCAGGGCAAGGGTCTCGAGCAATTCGAAGGAACTCATGGCCTTGACGATACAGGCGTGCCGCCTTGCCCGAGAAACGCCCGTTTGTGGCGCCACTCTTCCCATTCCGCATCGGCACCCGCATCGGCCGTGATACCGCTGCCGATGCCGCATCGCGCCTGCGTGCCGCGCAGGGTCACGGTGCGGATCGGCACATTGAAGGTCGCGTGCC
>NZ_JBFUHN010000111.1:0-17020 GCF_056402375.1 Variovorax sp. P4_B10
CCTTCGATGTGATCGGCCATGAACGAGCAGCTCGGGCAGCCTTGCTCCCATTCCGGGCCCAGCATGAAGTGCTGCACCAGCAGCTGGCGGCGGCCTTCGAAGAGGTCGGCGAGCGCGCGGCGGCCCTCGGGTGCGTCGAAGGTGTAGTTCTTCTCGACACGCGTCCACGGCAGTGCGCGGCGCTCGCGGGCGATCTGGTCGCGCAGGTGGGTCAGTTCCTTTTCGCGCGCCAGCAGCGCCTTGCGCTGGGCGACCCATCGGTCCTTCGACACGACGGGATGGTTCACTGTGCTTGTTTCTGCAATGGCGGTGTTCATGAGGTTCTCCTTTGGCTCGATGAGCCGTTCGAGGTTCGTCCATGCGCGGCATCACCTGCCCTGGTGGCCGGCGCGCTCGTCTTCGGTCGGCAGACCGAAAGGGGTTGTCAGCGCGAAGGTGTCTTCGCCTGGCGCGCTGGGGCGGGGGTCAGGCCCTGGCGGCTTTCGGACGCCGCACGGCGCGGACCTTGCCGCTGCCTCCGCCGCCGCAATAGAAAAGGTCGGCCCCGTCGGACTCGAGCCCGCTGATGTTCACGCCGCGCGGCATCTCAAGCCGTTCGAGCACCGCGCCACTCTGCGGGTCGATGTGGCGCAGCTCGCTCTCGTCGCCTTCCCAGGTGGCATGCCACAGCTCGCCGTCGACCCAGGTCACGCCGGTGACGAAGCGGTTCGATTCGATGGTGCGCAGCACCGCACCGGTCGCGGGATCGATCTGGTGGATCTTGCGATCACGGTACTGCCCCACCCAGAGGCTGCCCTCGGCCCAGGTGAGCCCGGAGTCGCTCCCGTGGCCGGGCGCGGGAATCGACTTCAGCACGTCGCCGGTGGCGGGGTCAATCTTGTCGATGCGCTGCTCGGCGATCTGGTACAGGTGCTTGCCGTCGAAGGCAGTGCCGGCATCGGCCGCACGGTCCAGCGTGCGGGTGTGTTCGCCGCTCTCGGGGTCGAAGGCGATCAGCCGGGCGCCGGTGGCGGCCCAGACGCGCTGGCCGTCGTGGGTCACGCCGCCCACCTTGTCGACGCCGGCGAAGGGGCCGTACTCGCGCACGATCTCGGCCACACGCACCGTGGCCTGGGGGCTGTCGTTCCTGCTGCTGGTCTTGCTGGTCATCGTTGGCTCCTTGTGGTGCGCCTCGGATCGGCGCGTTGGAGACAACTCTATTCAATCGGGAGCGCAGCGGGGAGTAACAAGATCGTCGTGAATCCCGCCAGCGGCGGCGACAGCCAGCGCTGCGCCCGCGCCCGCCCGAGCGAGCGCACCCGCCCCTCGGCCTCGAGCTCGGCGAGCGCGCGCTGCACGGTGCGCTGGCTGGCGCCCAGGGCCAGCGCCAGGGCCGAGGTCGACCAGGCCGCGCCGTCGGACAGCAGCGCCACCAGCGAGGCCTGGTCGCCGTCGATGGGCGGCGCCAGCACGACCACCTCGCGCCCGTCGCGCGGCCTGAGGGCAAAGCCGCGCGCGGTGGCCTCGATGCCCGCCTGCGCCGCGACTAGCGCGCGCAAGCGGCCGATCTCGACCCGCAGGCGCGCGCGAAGCGTCTCGTCGGGGTGGCGGGTGTTGAACGCGTAGGCAATCAAGGCTTCCCGGTCGGCGTCGCCGGGCCACGCCTCGGCGAGCGCACGCGCCAGGGCGAACAGCACCGGCCGGCGCGCCAGCGGCCGCCACGCGTCGCCGGCGCCCACCCCGCGGCGGCAGGCGTCGACCACCAGCGCGTCCGAGGCCAGGAGCGCCGCGACCTCGTCGAGGAGCAACGCCTGCTCGCCGCCGGGAAAAAGCCGCCGGGCGGCGGGACGATCGAGCGCAGCCTGCGCCTCCGCCACCTCGGCCGCGAGCGCCGGCACGCGCGCGCGATCGGCCGCCTCGTGCGCGCGGGCAAGCGCCGCCCGCGCCGGGCCGATGCGCAGCGAGCGCAGCGCCAGTTCGGCAGTGGTCAGCGCGGCCACTGCCGCCAGCGCCGGCGGCAGGGCGTGCCCATCGAGCAGCGCCAGCGCGGCGGCCGCCTCGCCGAGGCGGCCGAGCAGCAGAAGACGGCGCGCGGCGATGAGCCGCGCCTGCAGCGCGTTGGGGAGATCGGCGTGCGCTTCGAGCGTGACCGAGGCCGCCGCGAGCGCGCGCGGCGAACCGCCGAGGTCGCGCATGGCCATCGCCACCTCGGCCTCGGCGACGACGCAGCGCGCACGCGCCAGCTCCTCGTGGGCGCCGAAGCCGCGGGCGGCGCGCCGCAGCAGTTCGCGGGCGCGCGGGTGCTCGCCGAGCTGGGCCATGGCGATGCCGCGCAGGGCCAGCGCCGGCGGGTCATCGCGCAGGGCGACCCGCTTGAGGGCGCCGAGCGCATCGCCGGCGGCGAGGGCACGCGCGGAGGCGGCGATCAGGGAATCCATGGCGACAGGTTACCCCGCCGCGATCGGCGTCTCCCCGATCGGGTGGATGTGCCAGGCCGTGCCCGCCGCCGGGCTCGAACGTCACGTACGCTCTCGTCGTGCGCGCGGGCGCCCTGGGCGCGGGTCGACCCGCACATGTCCAGGTGTCGGGACGGCTGGCCTTCAACACCCGCGAACTGATCGTCGATGCGGCGCTGGCGGCACACGGGCAACGGGTGACTCGCCTGGCCGTTCCGCGCCGGCAGTTCAGGCCTGCCGCGGCGCCGCGTCCCCTGCCTGGCCGAACGCGATCGCCGCCTCCTGCGCGATGTAGCGCACGTGGCGGAAATCGCGGATCGCGGTGACACGGTCTTCCGACAGCGCGAGCTCGACGAAGTAGCTCGGCCGCGCGGCGCCCGGCGCGGAAAAAACCGCCAGCACCTCGCGGCCGTCGAGCCAGCCCGGCACCAGGTGCCAGTCGGCGAGCTTTGCATAGTTGGTGAAATAGAGCGCCACCTCGCGGCGGCCTGCCGCCTTGCGTCGCGACACGACGTCGAGCCTGACCTCGTCGGCAAGCATCGCGCGAACGCCGTCCCAGTCGTGGGCGTTGAAGAGGCTCGCATAGCGCAGCAGCGCCGGCTGGAACGCACGCACAGGCGAGCTGGAGGGCGCGGCTTCCGGCAACTGGCGCAGCAGCGCGCGGCCACGGTGCAGCGCGGCCTTGACGGCGGGCACGCTCAGTTCGAGTTCGCTGGCGATCTCGTCGAGCGAGTGGTCCAGCACGTCCTTGAGGATCACGCAGCCGCGCTGCGCCGGGGCGAGTTGCAGGAAGCATGAAATGGCCGCGTGCACGGCCTGATGGCGTGCCAGCGCGTGGTCGGGTTCGAAGGCTTCGTCGGCCGCGAGCTCCGACGCGGCATCGAGCGGCTCGGCCACGCGATACGCATCGTGCCGCCAGCGGTCGATCGCCCGGTTGTGGGCGATGCGGAACAGCCAGGGGCGCAGCGGCGGCAGTTCCTTCTGTTCCGACAACTGGTAGTAGGCGCGCGCCAGCGTGTCCTGGACCACGTCTTCGCCGTCGGCGACCGAGCCGGTCATGCGCGTGCAGTAGCGGTGCAGCTCGGGCCGCACATCGTCCACGAGCGCGAGGAACTGCCGGCGGGCCTCTTCCAGCGTGCCGAGGATCGACGCCTCCATGGCGCCATCCACGCGGCCTGTCGTTTCACTCGCCGAAGAATCCATAGGACCCGATCTCCTCCAGTTCCACGGTGACCGGCGGCACTTCGCAGCGCTCCCGGATTCCCGCGGTGAACGCCTTGAACGCAGGGAGTGCCGTCAAGGCGTTGGCGCCGTCAGCGGCGTCATGCGAGACGAGATGAATGAAGCTCGCCCCGTCGGCGAGCCGGAAGGTCGCGTAGCGCAGGCCCGGCGGCCTGGCTTGATGGAGCGCTTCGTACACCGCGCGGACATAGCCCTCGTTCTCGGCCACCCGGTCGGCCTTGACCTTGTATTGCACCATGCGTTTCATGATCGCAGTCCTTTCTCAGGCAGGGGCCTGAACAGTTTGCAGCTTGTTGTCTTTCGCGGGAAGCCGCCAGGCCGCGAGCGCGGCCAGCACCGACAGCGCAGACCCGGCCCCCATCGCCCACGCGAACCCGTGGCTGAAGACCTGGGGCGAAGCGAGGCTGCCGGACTGCGCAAACACTTCGACGAGCAGCGCGATGCCGAACATGCCGCCGAGATAGCGGAACATGTTGAATGTGCCGGACGCCTTGCCGATCTCGGCGGGCGCCACCGCGCTCAGCACGGCGTTCTGGGCTGCGGGCATGGCCATCGAGACACCGGCGCCGGCGGCGATCAGCGGCGGGACCAGGTGGGCATAGGGAAGATCGGGCGCCGCGATCAGCGCGATCCAGGCGCTGCCGAGGGCCTGCAGCAGCACGCCGCACACCACCAGCGGACGCTCGCCCCAGCGGTTCACCAGACCGCCGGCGAAGGGCGCGACCACGAACAGCGTGGCCGTCCATGGAAGCAGGCGCAGCCCTGCACCGAGCGGGCCGGCGCCCTGCGCCTGCAGGAACTGCGGCAGGAAGAACACCGTGCCGTACATCGGCGCGTAGAAAAGAAAGCTCGCCGCGATGCCCGCAGAGAAGGCGCGCGAGCGGAACAGCCCGAGCGGGAGCATGGGGTCTCGCGCCCGCCGCTCCCGTGCGACGAAGCCGGTGGCCAGCAGCACGCCGGCCGCCAGCGACCCGGCCACTTCGAGGCTGGCCCAGCCGGCCGTGTGCCCGCGCGTCAATCCCCACACCGCACCGAGGACCGCGCCGGCGGCAAGCAGCACGCCGGAGAAGTCGAGCGCGGCGGCCGGTCCGCGGCTCTCCGGAACCCGGCGCAGCACGAGCGGAATGACGACCAGGCCCACGGGGATGTTGATCCAGAAGATCCATGGCCACGCCAGGCCCTGGGCCACCGCACCGCCCGCGGCCGGCCCGACGATCAGGGCCAGCCCGGTGACGCTGCCGAAGATGCCGAGCGCCCTGGCCCGCGTTTCCTTGGGAAAGGCCGCGCTCAGCAGCGCCATCGCCAATGGCATCGTCAACGCCGCGCCGGCCCCCTGCACGGCGCGCGCGGCGATCAGCCAGGCGGCGCTGCCCGCCATCGCGCAGGCGGCCGAGGCCAGCACGAAGATCGCGAGGCCCGCGGCCAGCATGCGCCGGCGCCCGAAGCGGTCGCCGAGCGCCGCGCCGGTCATGAGCAGCACGGCAAAGCTCAGGTTGTAGGCGTTGACGATCCATTCGAGCGCTTCGATCGGCGCGCCGAGGTCCTGCCGGATCGCGCTCAGCGCGGTCGTGACGACCAGGGCGTCCAGCGCGATCATGAAAGAAGCCAGGGACGCCAGCGCGAGGACCCAGCGTCTTCGGGTGGCTTCATGGGGGGTGCTGTCAGACAGGGGGGCGGCAGTGGCCACGGTGGTTTCCTTGGTCGCGGGACATACGACAAGGACGTTCGGGCCTGGCAAAAGGATGCGCAGGCTCAGCGTGTTCTCGCCGAGGCGTGCGAAGCGGTATTTACGCCCGGCGACATCACCAGCGGCGACTGGGTCGCGATCGGGGCCGGCCCCCTAGTAAGTAACCGTCACCCGCATCGCGTGGCTGCCGTCACCGGCCGCAGCGGTTGCGGCCTGCGACGGAGCGCCGCCCGTGATCGCCGCCATCGCACCGATCGCGCCGCGCCAGGCGGGGCCGAGGCTGTCGCGGCCATCAGCATCGGTGCCAGCCACCGTGAACGTCGTTTCTCCGATCTTGTCGAACCGGTACTCGCGCCCCTTGATGAGCACCGACGTCATGTTGGTCCAGACGCGGTACTCATGCCCGCCCTTCACGGGTCTGACCTCGAGCACCTTGAAGGTCGGAAGAACGACCATCGTCAGGTTGAACCGGCCCGTGGCGCTGTTCATGTCGCGCTGCGGCTCCGCGGAACTGAGCCGCAACGGCAGCAAGAGCAGCAGCATGCCGACGGCGGCCAGGGGTGGTGCCGTTCGCAGCGATCGCAGCGCGGTCGCCCTTGCAGAGCGCCTGTTTCCGGACATGGGAACTCCTCTCGTCGCAACCCAGGTGGAGAGCATCGCACCGATGCCCTGCCTGGTTTATCGGCAGAGTCGCGGGAAAATGAAGGTAACCCGGGCGCTATTCTTCGCGCATTGCCTGCAATTTGCCAGCAGGCTTTCCCGTGTCGGTGCCGCTGCCGGCGCAGCTCAGTAGGTCACGCTGACCGTCACGACGTCCCGGTAGCTGTCCGGCCGCACGTTGGCGCTGGTGCCGAGAACGCGGCCATACACGGTCAGCGCCTGGGCCTGGCCGGTGCCGGTGCCCGCAACGGTGTTGGTCCCCGTGACGCTGCCCCAGGGGCTCGAGCGGGCGGCATCGCGGTAGAGCCGATAGGCCACCGTGTCCGTGTTG
Source organism: Variovorax sp. P4_B10 (assembly GCF_056402375.1). Taxonomy (NCBI): domain Bacteria; kingdom Pseudomonadati; phylum Pseudomonadota; class Betaproteobacteria; order Burkholderiales; family Comamonadaceae; genus Variovorax; species Variovorax sp. P4_B10. Next base: position 6,356 of record NZ_JBFUHN010000111.1, read on the forward strand.
CCGGCCACGCCGCCCGTCGGCGTCATCACCCCGGCACCGGTCGTCGCGCCATTGGATGGCGACAGCGCGACCGTGTAGGAGGTAGGCGTCGTGCAGGTGACGCTGATCGTGGTGGCCTGGTCCTTGTCGGCGGCGCCCGGAAGGCCGTCGACGGTGCCGAAGTTCAGCGGATCGGCCGTGACCAGGCAGCTCTTGGCGACGGTCGCGGTGACCACGAAGGGAAAGTTGTCCGACGCCGAAGTGTTGCACGTCGTCGGCGTAGAGGACGTGCTCGACGAGAGCGTGATCGAGGTGTGAACACTGCTGAAGTTGTCTTGGTAGAGGCCTGGAGGTACGGTGCCCTGGAGAGCAAGCAAATCCCCCCGCATGGTGGCGCTTCCCGACGCGCTTCCCGGGACGCTGCCAGAAATCCGGCGAGGAACGGTAAACGTGGCGACGAAGGGATTCGGCACCGCCGCGTTGCCGCTCGAACCCCAGACAGTGCTGCTCGTCCCCTGATAGAGCTGAAACTTCAAGGTGTTTGTGCCGCTCTTCATGACGCGCGGATTGAAGTTCGTGAGGCCTTCGTCGCCGTCGCCAATGTTGAAACAGACCCTGACGACCTCGGCGGCGGTGCCGTTGTTGGTGCAGGTGTAGTTCAGCGTGGCGGTGGGGGACGTCGGCGTGCTCCCGTCGACCAGATCGACCGTGCCGAAAGCCATGTTCGTCATCGTCGCATTGCAGCTGATCGCCGCCTGCGCACTGCCCGCCGGCAGCCACCACAGCAGCGCGCACAGCAAGGGCAGGCGCAGGGCCTGCAAGGTGCGGGTCAGAAGGTTCATGGCGTCTTGGCCTCCCTGGTGCAGCGCAACGGTCCGATCTGCGGAATCCCGGCGCCGTCCTTGCGATAGTCGAAACTGGTCCGGCAACGGCCGCCGGGCGTCTGCACGTCGAGCGTGTTGCGCGGCTCGAGCGATTCGAGGTACACCGCACCGTCGAAGCCGACCAGCGCCGGTTCGCCGCCCTGTCCGTTGGCGCGCACGCGGCTGCCCAGCGGCAGCGGCTTGCCCGCCTCGTCCACCAGCAGGAGCGCGGCCGCGCTGACCGGCGTGATGCCAAAGCGCACCAGCGTGCCGGCGCGGTCGCTCGGGGTGGCAACCGTTTTCACGCGTTCGATCCTCACGTCGGCGGGCAACTGCATCGGATCGATCGACAGCTGGTTGTTCTGGTAGGCGCGCAGCGGCGCCACCAGCAGCATGCCGTGGCCGTCCGTGGTGCCGATGTCCCGGTTCTCCAGCCTCACCGGCACGCCGGCAATGCCATCGGTGGAAACCACCGCGAAGGCATCGTCGATGCGCCGGGCCGCGAAGGGCTGGCCGCCCATGAACGCGACCGAACCGGTGGCGCCGGCGTAGGCATAGCGGCTGTCGCCCAGCACGCTGATGCCGGCCATCGCGCGGCCGTAGCGGCCCAGGTAGTCGATCTCGGCCTGCCCGCCGTTCTGGCCGCCGCCCTGGCGCAGGCCGGCGCGCCAGCCGATGCCGCCCTCGCTCGGCGTCGAGCTCTGCGCGTCGGCGGAGTAGATGGTGCGGTCGCCGTCGCGCTGGAGCCCGGTGCTGGCCGTGACCTTGCCGTCCAGCGCCCAGGTGAAGCCGACGAAAAGGCTGCGTTCTCGCCGCTTGTCGAGATTTTGGTTGAGGCTCACATTCACCGAGGCGCTGCGCCCCAGCGACATGAACCAGTAGGCGCTCGCCAGGCGCGTTGCCTCCTGCGCCGGATAGCGCAGGTAAAGGTAGCTGAGGCCGAAGCTGCCGAAGCCGCCGGTGGTGTAGCCGATCGATGCGCGGCCCGAGCCGCGCGGCGGCGCGCTGCCGTACAGCGATGCGACGTCGCGGTATTCGCCGCGCGTGCGGGTGCCTTCGACCGTGAAATTGAAATGGTTGTCGCGCCAGCTGTAGCCCAGGTTGAGCAGCGAGCCCCGCTCGCCGCCGTAACTGCTGTGCGCCACCGCGCCCGCCAGCACGCCGCTTTGGCCGAGCAGCCAGGCGCCGCCAACGCCACCCTTGATCAGCCCCTTGGTGGTCTCGCCGTGCGCCTCCAGCGTGAAGCTGTTGCTCACGCCGTAGCGCCAGGCGCCGGTGGCGGCAGGATCGCTGCCGTAGTCGAACGAGCGCAGGCCGTAGTTCTTGCGCACCATGCCCAGGTCGACAGACCAGTCGGACAGGCCCGCCTCCAGCAGCCGTTGTGTGTCGTACAGCGAAAAATCGAGCGTCGTGGCACGGCCGAAGGCATCCGTGAGCACCACCTGGGCGTTGCCCGCGCCGTTGATGCTCGGAACCGAGTTGAGCTGGAACGGTCCCGCCGGCACCCGGCCCGTGTACTGGCGCATGCCGTTGATGTAGAGCTCCACCTGCGAGGGCAGCGTGGCCGACCCCAGGAAGGCCGGCAGCGGGGTGGTCGTGCGATAGGGCTGCAGCGCAAAATTGCGCGAGAGCTGGATGCCGCCGATCCGCGTGGAGCGCGACCACGGCAGTGCGGCCGTAGTGGTGTCGCCTACGCGCAGGGTCAGCATTTCCTCCGGGAACGACGTGCTCCAGGTGGTGTCGAGTCGGACCGAGTCGTGCCTCCAGCCGTCGCCGTCGATGCGGGCCGCGCGCGACATCAGCGTGTTGCTGAGCACCGAGCTTCCGTTGAACGCGCGCAGTTCGGTGAGCGCGTTCAGGCTGGACGTGTTGCCGCGGCCCTGCGTGCCATAGAGGTCGTAGTTGAGCAGCAAGCCGGGCGAAGCACTGGCCTTCGGCACGATGACCGTCGACGTGTCGACCACCGTCGTGGGCAGGCGCAGCACATCGGCGGTGGCATGGATTGCGACGCTCTGCACCGCGGTGTCGTACTTGACCTGCACCCCGGGAAGGCTCTTGAGCCTCACGGGGTCGGACACGCCGACCGGCAGCACGAAGCCCAGCTGCCGCAGCGTGGCGGCACTGGCCCACAGCTCCTGTCCGCGCAGGCCAAAGTGCACCAGGCCCTGCGGATTGCCGTTGAGGCTCAGTTCCAGATAGAGGTCGCTGCCGCTCGGGCCGGCCAGATCGCCTTCCGTGGACGCGGCCACCAGTGAGCTCGCGCCGGCTGCAGCATTCTCAGCCTGAGCGGCGAAAGACATCAGACCGGAAAGAAGCAGCAGTGGCAGCAGGCGTTCAGCGGGCGCGTGGGAGCGGCGGGATGTTTTCCTGCGTCGCGTTGCCATTGATCTTCGTTTCCAGAATGCCGCCGAGGGCAAAAGCCTCCGCGGAAGTCTTCAGTGGCCAACGCATGCGCGCGCCCGGCAAAACGTAGCCCATCAGGCCGGCATGCACCGACGTGCGGCGGCCGACCGTATCGGCAAATTCCAGATCGGCGAGCTGGGCGTGCATGCCGCCGTTGTTCGCCACTTCGAGCACCGCCTGGCCTTCCTCGCGGCGCAACGACCATGCGAGTTGGGGCGCGGGCGACTGTGCGCCCGCGGCTGCAATGAAGATCGGCACCGAATAGCGCAGCACCAACTGCAGGCCCTTCTTTTCCTTCACCTCCACCGGCAGCTCGTCGATGATGACTCGATACGAACCTTCGACGGTACCGGCAGGAACGCCCGTGCGAATCACACGGATCAGCTGCCGGTCGGATGGGGCCAACTGCACCATCGGCGGACTGACGAGCAATTCGCGCGAGGGCGTCAGCTTTTCGGCGCCGTTCTCCTGCGCCCAGTGATAGACCCGCACCTGCGCGTGCACCACGGTGTCGCCGGTGTTGCTGAGCCAAAGACCGTCGGCGTTCTGCGTGGCCTGCAGCGTCAGCGTGACCGGAGACACCTGCAGTCCGCTCGCCGATGTGACCGCATGCGCAAAGGCAAGCGCGAGAACAACGGTGCAACGCAGCAGGTGGTGCATTGGCAATCGATCAGTAGTTGACCAGGACCGTCACCGTGTCGGCGTAGGCGCCAGGCGTCACGTTGGCATTTGCGACCGTGGCGAACACCGGGATCGTTTGAGCGGCGCCGGTGCCGGTGCCTGCCACGCCGTTGCCAACTGCGGTGGCCGTGGCGGTGCTGCCCCAGACGGGACCCGTCGCGCTCACCGAGCGGAGCTGGTAGGCAACGGTGTCGGGGCCGACCACGATGGGGCTCATCACGCCGCCGCCGGTGGTGCTGTTGTTCGAGGGCAACAGGCCGACGTTGTAGGGCGTCGACTTGGAGCAGGTCACGCTGATGTTGCTGGAAGCGGACAAGCCGGTGGCGGAGGAATCGACCGCGCCGAAATCTATGTTGGATGCGGTACCCGCGATGACCGAACAGGCCTTGTTGACAGTGATCAGAACCTGGAACGTGGCAGTGGCCGGGCTCGTTGCTGCCAAGACAGCGCTGGTAGTGACGGCAAGTGTCGCTGCAACGATGAGAGAGAGTTTTTTCATGGGAAACGCCTACAGATGTAAGAAGACGGGGCTCGGTGAATCGAATGGGCAAAAAATGAATTCCAAAGTTCACAACTTTGGGAATGCGAATTTTAGTTAACGATTAGAAGAACGAGCGCGCTGATGTTACGTAAAGAGTCGGATCCGCCCGTCTCTCGTCGCTTTTTTGCAGATTTCCGCGACTTTTGTTACGAAATTCAACCAGATTGGGAACGAGTCTTGTAACCGTATGTTGCCAGACTACCACACAGAACCAAACCGGTGCACCCGCGCTGGCACGTCGCTTGCATAACCTGACCACTTGCTCTGATTAAGCGGTCAAACACACCATGCGCGTGCTCGTCGTCTACTGCCACCCGGTCGAAACCAGCTTCCATGCGGCCCTGCACCAGGAGGTGCTGAAGAACCTGCGCGCCGCCGGGCACGAGGTGGACGACTGCGACCTCTACGCCGAAGGCTTCAATCCGGTGCTCTCGCGCGAGGAGCGGCTCGGCTACCACGAGGTACCGGGTAACCAGTTGCCGCTCAAGCCCTACGTGGAACGGCTGCAGTGGGCCGAGGGCATCGTGTTCTGCTTTCCGACGTGGTGCTTCGGCCTTCCGGCCATGCTCAAGGGCTACTTCGACCGGCTCTTCATGCCGGGCGTGGCCTTCGACATCAGCGACCCGGCCAACGTGAAGCCGATGCTCACCCACATCCGGCGCATCAGCGCCGTGGTCACCTATGGCCGGCCGCGCTGGATGGCCTGGTACATGGGCGATCCGCCGCGCAAGATCGTCACGCGGTACATGCTGCGGCTCACCGGCCGACGCGCCCGCGTGGACTACCACGCCCACTATCACATGAACGTGGCGACCGAACCCCAGCTCAAGCGCTTCATGGCGCGGGTCGGCACCGCGATGGCGCGCTTCGCATGAAGGCGCCCGCACTGCTCGACAACGCGCGGCTGCCGCGCTGGCTGCTGCCTTCGGGCTGGCCGCAGCGTGACGACGTGCCGGTGCTGGCGCGCATTGCGCTCGAGGCCGGCCGCGTGCAATCGGTACAGCCTGCCGCCGACGACGCCGTGCGCCCCGCAGGCAGCTGGGACCTCGCCGGCACGCTCGTGCTGCCGGGCTTCGTCGATGCGCACACCCACCTCGACAAGGCCTTCACGTTGCCGCGCATGAAAGAGGTGCAGCCGGGCCTGCTCGGCGCCATCGACGCCATGCTCAGCGACCGCGTGCACTGGAACCCCGCCGACGTGCGCGAGCGCGCCTCGCGCGGCCTGCAGTGGGCTTGGGAATGCGGCACCACGCATGTGCGCACGCACGTCGACTGGTGGGAGCCCGAGGCGGTGCCGCTGGCCTGGCCGGTGATGGCCGAGCTTGCGCAGGAATGGGCCGGCAAGGTGCGGCTGGAGCAGGTCGGCCTGATCAAGCTGCCGCTGTTCGAAGACGCCTCGCAAGCCTTGCGGCTCGCGAAGCAGGTGAAGGCCACGGGGCCGCAAGCGCTGCTCGGCGGCTTCGTGCATTCCACGAACTGGAGCGAGAACGCGTTGCGCAACCTGCTGGTGGCGGCGCAGGCCTGCGACCTCGACATCGACCTGCACGTCGACGAGGAACTCAACGCCTCGGCGGCAGGCCTGCAGACCACCGCCCGCATCCTGCGCGAGATCGGCTTCGAAGGCCGCGTGGTCTGCGGCCACATCTGCGCGCTCGCGGCGCAGCCCGAGGCGCAGGCCTTCGCCACGCTCGACGCGGTGGCGCGCGCGCCGATCACCGTGGTCTCGCTGCCCGCCACCAACCTGCTGCTGCAGGACGCCGTCACCGGCCGCACGCCGCGGCAACGCGGCATCACGCTCGTGAAGGAAGCGCGCGAACGCGGCATTCCGCTGCTGTTCGCGAGCGACAACGTGCAGGACCCGTTCTGCCGCCTCGGCAGCTTCGATCCGGTCGAGGCGCTGGGCACGGCCGCGCTGGTGGCGCAGCTCGACGACCCCTTCGACACCTGGTCGCAGGCGCTGTGCCGCAGCGACTGGCTGCAGCGCGCCCCCGCCCCGGCGACGCCGACGCTGGTCGGCGCCACAGCCGACCTGGTGCTGTTCACGCAGGCCGACCGCCACGGCTGGCCCTCGCGCAGCGCCACCCGCGTGGTGCTGCGCGAAGGCGGCGTGACGCACGGCGACCCGACGCCCTTCTTTCCCCGCTAACAAGGACACCCATGCTCCACGGCTACATCCCGCCTCACCGTTTCCTGCCCTACCTGAGCTGGACCGAAATCGCCGCACTGCCCGACCGCGAGAACACGGTCATCGTGCTGCCCTGCGGCGCCATCGAGCAGCACGGGCCGCACCTGCCCTGTTCGGTCGACAGCGTGATCTCGTCCGGCGTGATGGGCAAGGCGCTCGAGAAGCTGCCGGCCGAGGTGCGCGCCTTCGCGCTGCCAACCATCACCTATGGCAAGTCGGAAGAGCATCTGCACTTCCCCGGCACGATGACGCTCACCGGCACCACGCTGTTGTCGACGGTGACCGAGATCGGCGAGTCGGTCTACCGCGCGGGCTTCCGCAAGCTGCTGTTCGCCAACGGCCACGGCGGCCAGCCGCAGGTGCTGGAGATGGCCGCGCGCGAGCTGCGCCTGCGGCATGGCGACTTCGTGGTGGTGCCGCACGGCGTGTCGCGCCTGCCGAATGCATCGAGCAAGCAGATCAGCGACCAGGAAAAACGCCTCTCGATGCACGCCGGCCATTCCGAAACGGCGCTGATGCTCGCGCTCGCGCCCGACACGGTGCACATGGAGCGCGCGGCCGCCAATTTTCCGCCGCCCTTCCCGATCAAGCTGCTGTCGGCCGACGGCCGCCCGGCCTGCGCCTGGACCGCGCGCGACTTCGGCCCGAGCGGCGTGATCGGCGACCCGACCAGCGCCACGCGCGAACAGGGCGAAGAGATCCTGGACACGCTCTCCGACAGCTGGGTACAGGCGCTGACCGAGCTCTACGCGCTGCGCTGGGTGGTGCGCGACGAACCCACCTGGGAGCGCGGCCACCAGCAGGGCTTCATCCAGCAGTCGTTCGAGCCGGCCTGAGGCGCGCTCCTTGCATCGACCCGTTCTTTCATTTCTTCCATCCAGCCTTAGAGAGGTTCTCACCATGCGTACTCCCGCTCTTTCCCTGGCCGGCGCCGCCGCGCTCGCCCTGCTCACCGCAGTTGCACCCGCACGCGCCGAGGACAAGTTCACCTACATGACCAACTGGTACGCGCAGGCCGAGCACGGCGGCTTCTACCAGGCGGTGGCGCAGGGCATCTACAAGAAGTACGGGCTCGACGTGACCATCAAGATGGGCGGCCCGCAGGTCAACATCACGCAGATGATGGCGGCCGGCCAGGCCGACTGCATCATGGGTTCGAGCGACATCCAGATGATGCAGGTGCGCGAAGGCGGCGTGCCGGTGGTCAACGTGGCGGCCTTCTTCCAGAAAGATCCGCAGGTGCTGATCGCGCACGACGACGTGAAGAAGTTCGAAGACCTGAAGGGCAAGACGCTCTTGATCGGCGCGCAGGCCAACCGCGGCTACTGGCCGTGGCTGAAGGCCAAGTTCGGCTTCACCGACGAACAGACCCGCCCCTACACCTTCAATATCCAGCCCTTCGTGGCCGACAAGAACACCGCGCAGCAGGGCTACCTGACCTCCGAGCCCTACGCGATTCAGAAGGCCGGCGTGAAGAGCACGGTGCTGATGTTCAGCGACCACGGCTTCCCGGCGTACGCGACCACGGTGTCGTGCATGGAGAAGACGGTGAAGGAGCGCAGCAAGCAGGTCGCCGCCTTCGTGAAGGCCTCGGCCGAGGGCTGGAAGAGCTACCTCGCCGACCCGGCGCCCGCCAATGCGCTGATCAAGAAGGACAACCCCAACATGACCGACGACCAGCTGGCCTACAGCGTGGCCAAGCTCAAGGAGATGGGCATGGTCACCGGCGGCGATGCGGCCAAGCTGGGCATCGGCGTGATCACCGATGCGCGCTCCAAGGCGAGCTACGACTTCCTTGTGACCGCCAAGCTGCTCGATCCGGCCAAGGTCGAACTGGCCAAGACCTACACGACCGAGTTCGTCAAGGACGCCAAGGTCCTGCCCTGAGCCTTTGCTTTCCATGAATCGCATCGAACCCCACACCCTCGCGCCACCGACGGCGCACGCCGTGCCCGCGGTAGAAGTGCTCTCGGCCGAGAAGACCTACCCGAACGGCACGCAGGCGCTGCTGCCGGTGGACCTGTCGATCGCCGAAGGCGAATTCGTCACGCTGCTCGGCCCCTCGGGCTGCGGCAAGAGCACGCTGCTGAAGATGGTGGCGGGCATGCTCGAGCCGAGCGACGGCCGCCTGCTGGTCTGGCGCAGGCCCGTGGCGCAGTTGCACGACTGCCCGCACAAGCTGTCCTTCGTGTTCCAGTCGCCTACGTTGATGCCGTGGGCCAGCGTGCAGACCAATGTGCGGCTGCCGCTGGACCTCGCGAGCGTGCCGCGCAAGGAGGCCGATGCGCGCGTGATGGAATCGCTAGCGCTGGTGGGGCTCGAGAAGTTCGCCGATGCGCTGCCGCGTGCGCTCTCGGGCGGCATGCAGATGCGCGTGTCGATCGCACGCGGGCTTGTGACGCAACCCGACCTGCTGCTGATGGACGAGCCCTTCGGCGCGCTCGACGAGATCACGCGCCACAAGCTCGATGCCGACCTGCTCGAGCTCTGGCGCAAGAAGAAGCTCACAGTGATCTTCGTGACGCATTCGATCCACGAGGCGGTGTTTCTCTCGAGCCGCGTGGTGATGATGGCCGCGCGCCCCGGACGCGTGGTGGAGCAGTTCCAGATCGACGAGCCCTATCCGCGCAGCGCCGACTTCATGGTGACGCCCGAGTTCGCCCGCCATGCGAAGCGGCTGCAGGACAGCCTGCTGCGCGCGAGCACCACCGACGAGGCGTACGCGCGATGAAGGGCACGCCTCTCCTGAAACAGCCGCGCGTGCAGCGCGTGCTCTACCCGGTGCTGATCGGCGTGGTGCTGGTGGCGCTGTGGCAATGGATGGTGGTCGCGATGGAGCTGCCGCCGTATCTCGTGCCCTCGCCCTATCTGATGATGCAGACGCTGGTGACCGACTGGGTGCCGCTGGGCAATGCGCTGCTGGTCACGCTCAAGATCACGGTGCTGTCCTTCGCGCTGGCCACGGTGGCGGGGGTGCTGATCTCGTTCCTGTTCGTGCAGAGCAAGCGCATCGAGACCGCGCTCTTTCCGTATGCCGTACTGCTGCAGGTGACGCCCATCGTCGCGGTGGCGCCGCTGATCATCATCTGGGTGAAGAACCCGGTGGCCGCGATGACGGTGTGCGCCGCGCTGGTGGCGCTGTTTCYGATCATCAGCAACACCACGCTGGGCCTGCGCAGCATCGACCCCGACCTGCAGAGCTACTTCAAACTGAACCGCGCGACGCGCTGGCAGCAGCTGGTGCGGCTGCGCATTCCGAGTGCGCTGCCGTACTTCTTCGGCGGGCTGCGCATCTCCAGCGGTCTCGCGCTGATCGGCGCGGTGGTGGCCGAGTTCGTTGCGGGCACCGGGGGCTCGGGCGCAGGGCTGGCCTACCAGATCCTGCAGGCGGGCTTCCAGCTCAACATTCCGCGCATGTTCGCGGCCCTGCTGCTGATCTCGCTGACCGGCGTGGCGCTTTTCGCGCTGATGGCCTGGCTCACCAAGGCGGCGCTGGGCTCGTGGCATGCGAGCGAACTTTCCCAGGACTGACATTGACGACCATGAACGCTTCCATTCCCCCGATCGAACAGCTGCTGCTCGAACTGCCCGATCTCGACTGGATCACCGACGAGAGCCGCGTCACGCGCCTCTCGCAGGACTTCTCGTGGTTCAGCCCCGTGCTCAACCGCCAGCTGAAGGACAAGCGCGCCGACGTGGTCGTGCGTCCGCGCACCGAGGACGAGATCCGCGCCGTGGTGGGCGCCTGCGCACGCCACGGCGTGCCGATCACCCTCCGCGGCAGCGGCACCGGCAACTACGGCCAGACCACGCCGCTCGCGGGCGGCGTGGTGCTCGACATGACGGGCTACAACGCCTTTCTGTGGGTGCGGCCCGGCGTGGCGCGTGCGCAGGCCGGCATCCGGCTCGGCGAGCTCGAGAAGCAGACGAAGCCCACGGGGCAGGAGATGCGCTGCTTGCCGTCGACCTACCGCAGCGCCACGCTGGGCGGGTTGTTCGGCGGTGGCTTCGGC
>NZ_JBFUHN010000112.1:0-16848 GCF_056402375.1 Variovorax sp. P4_B10
GCGTTGGAAGGAGCCCTGATGGTGCGGCCCGTCTCCTGACAACGTCTTGTCAGGAGCCTGTCATCGCGGGCGGAAAAAAGCCCGCGATGCCCCTGGGAGCATGCGCGGGCTTGATGGCCGCGAGTTGACAGCTTAGAGCACGTCGCTCGCGAAGTCGGCCAGCCGCGAGYGTTCGCCGCGCGCCAGCGTGATGTGCCCGCCGTGCGGCCAGCCCTTGAACTTGTCGACCGCGAAAGTGAGGCCCGAGGAACCTTCCGTCAGGTACGGCGTGTCGATCTGCGCGAGGTTGCCCATGCAGATGATCTTGGTGCCCGGCCCGGCCCGGGTGATCAGCGTCTTCATCTGCTTGGGCGTCAGGTTCTGCGCCTCGTCGATGATCACGTACTTGTTGAGGAAGGTGCGACCGCGCATGAAGTTCATGCTCTTGACCTTGATGCGGCTGCGGATCAGCTCGTTGGTGGCCGCGCGGCCCCATTCGCCGGCGCCGCCGCCATCGCCCTTGGCCAGGAACTCGAGGTTGTCGTCGAGTGCGCCCATCCACGGGCCCATCTTCTCTTCCTCGGTGCCGGGCAGGAAGCCGATGTCCTCGCCCACGCTCACGGTCGCGCGGGTCATGATGATCTCGGTGTAGCGGCGGTCGTCGAGCACTTGTGTCAGGCCCGATGCCAGCGCCATCAGCGTCTTGCCGGTGCCGGCCGTGCCGGTCAACGTGACGAAGTCGACCTCGGGGTCCATCAGCAGGTTCATTGCGAAGTTCTGCTCGCGGTTGCGCGTGTTCACGCCCCACACCGCGTTCTTGCCCGAGCTGTAGTCCTTGAGCGTCTTGAGCACCGCGGTCTTGTCGCGGATCTCGGTGACGCGCGCGTACATGCTCGGCTCACCGGGCGCCTCGAAGAAGACGAACTGGTTGATATAGAGGTTGGGCACGAGCGGACCGCTGATCCGGTAGAAGGTGTTGCTGCCGCTCTGCCAGCTTTCGACCGTCTTGCTCTGGCGGGTCCAGAAGTCGGGTGGGAGCGCCAGCGAGCCTGCATAGAGCAGGTCGCCGTCTTCCAGCGTCTTGTCGTTCTGGTAGTCGTCGGCGGCCAGGCCCAGCGCACGCGCCTTGACGCGCATGTTGATGTCCTTGGACACCAGCACCACTTCCTGTTTCGGCTTGCCGGGGCGGTCCTTGGCGTACTCGTCGCGCAGCGCATGCACCACGCCGAGGATCTGGTTGTCGGCCTTGCCCTGGGGCAGGCTGATCGGCAGCGAGTAGTCGAGCGGGGCGGTCTGGAAGAACAGCCGGCCGCCGGCCTCTCGATGGCCGGTGGTGTCGAGCTTCAGGCCCTTGTCGATGTCGGCATCCTGGGCGCCGGCCAGCGCGTCGAGCGTGCGGCTGGTCTGGCGGCCGTTGCGCGCGACTTCGGTGGTGCCCTTCTTGTGGCCGTCGAGCTCTTCCAGCACGATCATCGGCAGGAAGATGTCGTGTTCCTCGAAGCGGAACAGGCACATCGGGTCGTGCAGCAGCACATTCGTGTCGAGCACGAACAGCTTGGCCGGACCGATGGATTTGCTGCGCTTGGGTCGTGCCGCGGCCTGCGGTGCCGCGGCGGCGGGTGCATAGGCCGGGGCGGGGGTCGTGGGGACCCTGGTCTCGACCTGTATGGCGACTTGAGGCTGCTGCGGGGCGCTCGCGGGTGCGGGCGCCGTCCGTGACCTGGCCCGGCGCGACGGGCGCGCGGTCTCGCCGCCGCCCGCCGCCTCGGAGCCCAGGCTGTCGAACAGCTCCAGCGGCTGCGGCCTGTTCGGGGCGGCCTCGTCAGCGCGCTGGTCGCCGGAACGGCGCGAGCCCCTGTGCGAGGACCGGGCGGGCGCGTCGAGCGCATCCGGCGAGAGCAATGCGGCGCGTTTCGTGGGGGCGGGGGGCAATGGCATGTGTCAGATCGCTCGCAGGAAGTGGAAACCAGAAAACGAAAAAGCCGCCTGAAGACCAAGGCGGCTTTGTTCGGGGGATGCGGTCGTGGAGCTCAACGGCATGAGGCCATTATGCACACCGCAGATGACACGCCAGGGGCTCTTTTACGCGCTGCGTTGGGCATTCCCCACGCAAAGACGCAAAAGCGCGCACCCGGCGCTTCTTGCTGCGGTCAGGCGGACTTCTTGAGCGCCTTGACTGCCTTGAGCACGTCATCGACGTGACCCGGAACCTTGAGCCCGCGCCATTCGGCCTTCAGGATGCCGTCGGCGCCAATCAGGAAGGTGCTGCGTTCGATGCCCTTGACCTTCTTGCCGTACATGATCTTGTTCTTGACCACGCCGAACATGTGGCACATTTTTTCTTCGGTGTCGGCGATCAGCTCGAAGGGCAGCTCGAGCTTGGCCTTGAACTCGTCGTGCGACTTCATGTTGTCGCGGGATACGCCGAAGACCGTGGCACCGGCCTTTTCGAAGTCCTTGTAGCGGTCGCGAAACTGCATTGCTTCGGTTGTGCAACCCGGAGTGTTATCTTTCGGGTAAAAATACATGACCAGCACGTGGCCGAGATGCGAGGTATTCGAGACCTTGAGGCCGCCCGTGGCGTTGGCGTCGAATTCAGGAATGGGTTTGTTGACAACGATCGCCATGAAACTTGTTTTCTCCGTTAGATTCCATGGATCGAGTTCTTTTGGGCACACTCGATGCACGGAGGATTGGTCGTTGCTAACTTTGGGGTAGCTGGCCTGTTCGCAACCCGCTATTTTACCCCGAAAACACCCCTCTCAGTCGGCCGGCGGGCTCTCGACCAGCAGGGCGGCGATCACGTGCCTGCCTTCGCCGGCCAGAATGTTGTAGGTCCGGCAGGCCGCCGGGGTGTCCATGGTCTCGACACCCGTGCGCTGCGCCATCAGGGGCTGGAGCCAGGCGGGCTGCGGGAACCGGATGCGGGTTCCGCTGCCGAAAATGATCAGCTCGGCCCCCAATGACGCCAACTGCGCAAAGTGTTCGGGGCCGAGCTCGTCGAAACGGGTGCAATTCCACTCGAAACGCTCGCCGCGCGAGCCGACCACCACGCTGCCCTCGACCTTTTCGTTGTTGATCGCGACCCAACCGGGGCCGTGTGCGGTGAGGGACTGGGCGTCGGATTTGTCGGGCTGGAGCTTCATCGGGGCACTGGGAACTGTGGTCAAATTATAGGTTTTCCCTAGTGACACGAGGCCTGCAAGGGCCTTTGACCTTCGAATACACCCGCCCGGGAGGGCCCCTTTGAAGCAGCTCAAGAAATCGGCCAAGCTGGCCAACGTTCTCTACGACATCCGCGGCCCGATCATGGATGCCGCCAAGCAGATGGAGGAGGACGGCCAGAAGATCATCAAGCTCAATATCGGCAATCTCGCCGTGTTCGGCTTCGATGCGCCCGAGGAAATCCAGCAGGACATGATCCGCAACCTGCCCACCTCGGCGGGCTATTCGGACAGCAAGGGCGTCTTCGCCGCGCGCAAGGCGGTGATGCACGAAACCCAGAAACAGGGCATTGCCGGCGTCACGCTCGACGACATCTACCTCGGCAATGGCGCCAGCGAACTGATCGCGATGGCCACCAATGCGCTGCTCAACGACGGCGACGAAATGCTGCTGCCGGCCCCCGACTACCCGCTGTGGACCGCGTCCTCGAGCCTGTCGGGCGGCACGCCGGTGCACTACCTGTGCGACGAGGCCAGCGGCTGGATGCCCAATCTGGACGACATCCGCGCCAAGATCACGCCCCGCACCAAGGGCATCGTGGTCATCAACCCGAACAACCCCACGGGCGCGCTCTATTCCGACGCGCTGCTCAAGAGCATCGTCGCCATTGCGCGCGAGCACGGCCTCGTGATCTTTGCCGACGAGGTCTACGACAAGGTGCTGTACGACGGCGCCAGGCACACCGCCATCGCCAGCCTGTCGACCGATGTGCTCACGCTCACCTTCAATTCGCTCTCCAAGAGCTACCGCTCGTGCGGCTACCGCGCCGGCTGGCTCGTGGTTTCCGGCGACAAGCGGGCCGCGCAGGACTACATCGAGGGCCTGAACATGCTCTCGAACATGCGCCTGTGCGCCAACGTGCCGGGCCAGTGGGCCATCCAGACGGCGCTCGGCGGCTACCAGAGCATCAACGACCTGGTGGGCGACGGCGGGCGCCTGCGCCGCCAGCGCGACCTGGCCTACGAACTGATCACGGCCATTCCGGGCGTGAGCTGCGTCAAGCCCAGCGCGGCGCTCTACATGTTTCCCAAGCTCGATCCGGAGGTCTACCCCATCGAGGACGACCGCCAGTTCTTCCTCGAACTGCTGAAGGAAACCCGGGTGATGCTGGTGCAGGGCACCGGCTTCAACTGGGCCACGCCGGACCACTTCCGCATCGTGTTCCTGCCCCATGAAGACGACCTGCGCGAGGCCATCAACCGCATCGCGAAGTTCCTGGAGCAGTACCGCTTGCGCCGCAAGACGGTGCCATGAAATCCGCCTGCATCGCTGCGGCGCTTTCGCTCGCCGCGCTGTCCGCCGGTGCCGCCGGGAAGGACCCTGTCGCGTTCTCGCACAACGACTGGGAGGTGGCCTGCGACAACACGCGCACCTGCCGCGCAGCGGGCTACCAGTCGGAGAGCGGGGCCTCGGATCCGGTGTCGATGCTCATCACCCGCGCCGCGGGGCCCGGCACGGCCATCGACGTCGAACTGCAGATCGGCGGTGAGGGCGAGGTCAAGGGGCCACTGCGTCTCAAGGTCGGCAAGGCCACCGTTTCCGGTCTCGATGGAGACAGCGTGAAGCTCGGTGCGGACCAGGTCCGCACCCTCCTGCCGGAACTGCTGAAGAGCGACGACGCTGCCGTGACGGGCGGCGGCAAGAAGTGGACGCTGTCTCTCTCCGGCCTCAACGCGGTGCTGTTGAAGATGGACGAAGCGCAAGGCCGCGTCGGGACACCCGGTGCGCTGGTGCGGCGTGGCAGCAAACCGGAGTCTTCCGTGCTGCCCCCGGTGCCGGCCCCCGTCGTGAACGTGGTCAAGCCGCCGAAGGCGCGCCCCGGCGACGCTGCATTGGCCGCGCGCATCTTCCCGTCGCTCGACATGGGTGACGCCAAGGAGCAGTGCAACAACCGCGACGACATCAACGCCAAGGCGTTGACCGTCTCGCGCCTGAGCGACCGCAAGGTGCTGCTGTCCCTGGGCTGCGGCATGGGCGCCTACAACTACTCGAGCCTGCTCTGGATCGCCAGCGACAAGCCACCGTATGCGCCGGTGTCGATCGAGGCGAACGGCGATTTCGATGAAAAAGAAGCCAGCATCACCTCGGCCATGAAGGGCCGCGGCATCGGCGACTGCTGGTCGAGCGAAACCTGGCACTTCAACGGCAAGGACTTCGTGCGCACCGGCGCTGCCGGCGACGGCATGTGCCGCGGGTTTGCCGGCGGCGCCTGGAGCCTGCCCCGCTACGTCAGCCGCGTCGTGACTGCGCCGACGGCCACCCCATCCAAACCATGAACGCGAATCTCCCAATGAAACCCATCCAAGTAGGCCTGCTCGGCATCGGCACGGTCGGCAGCGGCACCTTCAAGGTGCTCCAGCGCAACCAGGAAGAAATCAAGCGCCGCGCCGGCCGCGGCATCGAGATCACCATGGTGGCCGACCTCGACGTGGCGCGCGCCCGCGCAGTGGTCGGCGAAGGCGTGAAGGTGGTCGACGACGCGCGCGCCATCATCGCCAACCCCGACATCGACATCGTCATCGAGTTGATCGGCGGCTACGGCGTCGCCAAGCAACTCGTGCTCGAAGCCATCGCGGCTGGCAAGCACGTGGTCACCGCCAACAAGGCACTGCTCGCCGTGCACGGCACCGAAATCTTCGCGGCCGCGCACGCCAAGGGCGTGATGGTGGCCTTCGAGGCCGCGGTGGCCGGCGGCATTCCGATCATCAAGGCGCTGCGCGAAGGCCTCACGGCCAACAGCATCCAGTGGCTGGCCGGCATCATCAACGGCACCACCAATTTCATCCTCTCCGAGATGCGCGACAAGGGGCTGGATTTCGCCACCGTGCTCAAGGAAGCCCAGCGCCTCGGCTACGCCGAAGCCGACCCGACCTTCGACATCGAAGGCGTCGACGCCGGCCACAAGGTCACGCTGATGAGCGCCATTGCCTTCGGCATTCCGGTGCAGTTCGACAAGGCCCACATCGAGGGCATCACCAAGCTCGCCGCGCAGGACATCAAGTACGCCGAACAGCTCGGCTACCGCATCAAGCTGCTGGGCATCACGAAGCGCACGGCCAAGGGCATCGAGCTGCGGGTCCACCCGTCGCTGGTGCCGTCGAAGCGCCTGCTGGCCAATGTCGAGGGTGCGATGAACGCCGTGGTGGTGCACGGCGATGCCGTCGGCACCACGCTCTACTACGGCAAGGGCGCCGGCAGCGAGCCGACCGCCAGCGCGGTGATCGCCGACCTGGTCGACATCACGCGCCTGCACACGGCCGACGCCGCGCACCGCGTGCCGCACCTGGCCTTCCACCCCGACGCGATGAGCGACCTGAAGGTGCTGCCGATGACCGAGGTCGTCACCAGCTACTACCTGCGCCTGCGCGTGGCCGACCAGGCCGGCGTGCTCGCCAAGGTGACGGGCCTGCTCGCCACCGCCGGCATCAGCATCGACGCGGTGCTGCAGCGCGAAGCCGACGAAGTGGGCGGCGAGGGCTCCACCCAGACCGACCTGATCATCCTCACGCACGACGCGCGCGAAGGCACTGTCAACGACGTGCTGGCCGAGCTGCAGGCGCTGCCCACCGTGCTGGAGCCGATCGTGCGCATTCGCAAGGAAGAGCTGTCCTGAGGACGGCACAAGAGACATACCGTGAACTACCTGAGCACCCGCGGCCACCCCGACCGCAAACGTTTCTGCGAAATCCTTCTCGAAGGCCTCGCGCCCGATGGCGGGCTCTATCTGCCGGAAAAGTACCCGCAGATCGACACCGCCACGCTCGCCAAATGGCGTGCGCTGCCGTATGCCGAGCTGGCCTTCGAGATCCTCTCGCTCTACATCGACGACATTCCGCCGGCCGACCTGAAGGCGATCTGCGCGAAGACCTACACCGCCGAAGTGTTCGGCACCGACGAGATCGTGCCGCTGCGCGAACTCGAAGACGGCGTGTACATCGAAGCCTTGTCCAACGGCCCCACGCTGGCCTTCAAGGACATGGCGATGCAGCTGCTGGGCAACCTGTTCGAGTACGAGCTGGGCCGCCGCGGCGCGGAGCTCAACATCCTCGGCGCCACCAGCGGCGACACCGGCAGCGCGGCCGAGTACGCGATGCGCGGCAAGAAGGGCGTGCGCGTCTTCATGACCTCGCCGGACGGCCGCATGAGCCCGTTCCAGCAGGCGCAGATGTTCAGCCTGCAGGACGAGAACATCCACAACATCGCGATCACCGGCGTGTTCGACGACTGCCAGGACATCGTCAAGGCGGTGTCGAACGACCTGGGCTTCAAGCGCAAGTACCGCATCGGCACGGTCAACTCGATCAACTGGGCGCGCCTGCTCGCGCAGGTGGTCTACTACTTCGCCGGTTATTTCCAGGCCACGGCCAGCAACGACAAGGCGGTGAACTTCACCGTGCCCTCGGGCAATTTCGGCAATGTCTGCGCGGGCCATGTGGCGCGCATGATGGGGCTGCCGATACAGACGCTCGTGGTTGCCACCAACGAGAACGACGTGCTCGACGAGTTCTTCCGCACCGGCATCTACCGCGTGCGCGCGGCGGCCGACACGCACGAGACCTCGAGCCCTTCAATGGACATCAGCAAGGCCAGCAACTTCGAGCGCTTCGTGTTCGACCTGGTGGGGCGCGATGCAGCCAAGCTGCGTTCGCTGTTCGTGGACGATCTGGGCCGCGAAGGCCGCTTCGACCTGAGCGGCAACCCCGCCTTCAAGCAGGCAGYGGAACGCTTCGGCTTCAAGAGCAGCCGCAGCACCCACGCCGATCGCCTTGCGACCATCCGCGACACCGAGAAGCGTTTTGCCACGCTGGTCGATCCGCACACGGCCGATGGCCTCAAGGCCGCGCGCGAACACATCGCGCCGGGCGTGCCGATGGTGGTGCTCGAAACCGCGCTGCCGATCAAGTTCGCAGCCACGATCGTCGAAGCCCTGGGCCACGAGCCCACGCGGCCGGCGAAATTCGAGGGCATCGAGGCGCTGCCCAAGCGCGTGGTCAAGCTGCCGGCGGACGCCGAGGCCGTCAAGGCCTACATCGCCCAGAACTGTGACTGAAGCCGTGGGCCGTCCGGCATGAAAGTCGTCGGCTTCGCCGGATATTCGGGCGCGGGCAAGACCACGCTGGTGGAGAAGCTGATCCCCGTGCTCAAGCAGCTCGGCCAGCGCGTCTCGGTGGTCAAGCATGCGCACCACAAGTTCGACATCGACCATCCCGGCAAGGACACCTACCGCCACCGGGAAGCCGGCGCCTTCGAGGTGGTCGTCGCCTCCGACAAGCGCCTCGCGCTGATGCGCGAGTTCGAGCAACCGGTCGAGCTCACGGTGCACCAGCTGCTGGCCGAACTGCACCCGGCCRCCGACTGGGTGCTGGTCGAGGGCTTCCGGCACAGCGACGTGCTCAAGATCGAGGTCTGGCGCCTGCCCGATGCTGGCGAACCGCTGCGGCCCGCGCTCTACACCGGTGACCCTTTCGTCACCGCCATTGCCACCGACGCGCCCACCAGCCTGCCGGCACCCACCGAACGGCCGCTGTTCGACCTCAATGATGCCGAGGCCATCGCGCAGTGGTTGATCGCCCAGGGTGAGCGTTTCGAGTACAACCCGGAACACCATGGCTGACTCTCCCGTTCCGTTCTCCGCGTCTTCCTCGCGGCCCCCGTTGATGCCGCTCGACGAGGCGATCGCGCAACTGCTGGCCAAGGCCGAACCGAAGCTCACCGCCGAAAGCGTCGTCACCTTCGACGCCGACGGCCGCGTGCTCGCGCAGGATCTCGTCTCCGGCCTCACCGTGCCGCCGCGCGACAACAGCGCGATGGACGGCTATGCCGTGCGCGTGGCCGATTGCGCCGCGCCGGGCGCCGTGCTGCAGGTGGCGCAGCGCATTCCCGCCGGCACCGTGGGCACGCCGMTCGCGGCCGGCACTGCGRCCCGCATCTTCACCGGCGCGCAGATTCCCGAGGGCGCCGACGCCGTCGTGATGCAGGAAGACACGGCCGCCACGCCGCAGGAAGGCAGCCTGGGTTCGGTGCGCATCGCGATCGTTCCCGCAGCAGGCCAATGGGTTCGCCGCGCGGGTGAAGACGTGGCCTCCGGCGACGTCGTGCTCAAGAAGGGCGAACGCCTCACACCCGCTGCGCTCGGCCTCGCGGCCAGCGTCGGCTTCCACAAGCTGCAGGTGGCCCGCAAGCCGCGCGTGGCGATGCTGTCCACCGGCGACGAACTGGTGATGCCCGGCGAGGTCGCCCCCGACGCCATGAAGCCCGGCGCGATCTACAACTCCAACCGCTTCTTCATGCGCGCCTTGCTGCATCGGCTCGGCTGCGAGGTGAACGACCTGGGTATCGTGCCCGACAACCGCGAGACCACCATCGCGGCGCTGCGCGATGCGGCCGAGACCAGCGACCTGATCATCACGACCGGCGGCGTCTCCGTCGGCGAGGAAGACCACATCCGCGCCGCACTGCAGTCGCTCGGCGAGCTGCAGCTCTGGTCGCTGTCGATGAAGCCCGGCAAGCCCTTCGCCTATGGCTCGATCGCGCGCAGCAACGGGCAGGGCCTCTGCCATGTGACCGGACTGCCCGGCAACCCGGTGTCGAGCTTCCTGACTTTCCTGATGCTCGTGCGCCCCTTCCTGCTGACGCTGCAGGGTGCCGAACGCGTGGCGCCTGAGGGTGTGCCGATGCGCGCCGACTTCGATTGGCCGCGCGCCGACAAGCGCCGCGAATTCCTGCGCGCACGGCGCAACGCGGCCGGCGGACTCGACCTGTTCGCCAACCAGAGCTCGGGCGTGCTGACGTCGATGGTGTGGGGCGATGGTGTCATCGACAACCCGCCCGGCCAGACCATCAAGGTCGGCGACACGGTGAAGTTCATCCCCTTGGCCTCGCTGCTGGCCTGAGGCACATCCTCCATGAAGGTCCAGATCCGTTATTTCGCCTCCGTGCGCGAGGCACTCGCCACCGGCGGCGAAACCATTGAAACCGGCGCCGGCACGCTGGCAGCCCTGCGCGACGAGCTGATTGCCCGCGGCGGGCCATACGCCACGGCCCTTGCACGCGGCAAGGCCGTTCGCATGGCGCTCGACCAGGTCATGAGCGACGAGGCGGCCGCGCTGCGCGACGGCGCCGAAGTCGCCTTCTTTCCGCCCGTTACGGGCGGCTGAGCCGAGCGTTCAGCTCTACCAGCCGGTCGCGCAACGCATCGGATGCGCGGGTCATCGGCGAACGCAACTCGTCGCTCATCGATCCATCGTGCGCCAGCAGCGCCTTGAGCGGCGCCGGGTTCGGTTCGGCAAACAGTATCTCTATCAACGGCTGCAGCGGTTGCCATTCGGCGCGCGCTTCCGCAAGCCGGTTGTCGGCCAGCAGGCGCAGCACCTGCACAAAGCGCCGCGTCTGCACATGGCCGCTCGCTGCAATGGCGCCCACGCCGCCTTCGGCCACCGTGCTGAATATCTGGTGGTCTTCGCCGGACAGCACCTGAAGCCTGCCGTCCGCAATCACGGCGCGCGTCTTGGCCATGTCGCCGCCGCAATCCTTGATGGCGCGGATGCGGGGGTGCTCGGCGAGGGTCAGTAGTGTTTCGCGCGCAATGGTCGCGCCGGTGCGGTAGGGAATGTCATAGACCAGCACCGGCACGGCGCTGGCGTCGGCAATGGCGCGGAACCATTCGAGCAGGCCGGCTTGCGATGGCCGGATGTAGTGCGGCGCGGGCACCTGCAGCCCCGCGAGGGGCCGTTCGGCGAGTCGCCGTACCCAGGCCGTCGTCTTGCCCAGGTGGTACCCCGACAAGCCCATGATGATTGGCAGCCCGTCGGCGGCAGCTTGCACCGTGTCGAGCGCGGCCAACTGTTCCGCTTCATCGAGCGCGGCGGCTTCGCCCGTCGAGGCGCAGACCACGAAGCCGGCCACGCCGTCATCGGCAAGCCGGCGTGTCAGCGCCGACAGCGCGGCATGGTCGACGGCGCCGCTGCGAAACGGCGTGACAAGAGGAATCCAGAGGCCCGAGAAATCGGGATGGGCGGAGGGGTTTGACGATTGCGGCACGCGAGCTTCCTTTGAGGAATCGACCGATGGAAAAGAACCGTCGTTCGATGCGCGCGCAACCCAATCGTGGCCAAGGCCTTTGCAGGTTCCGTCGCTCATCCGACGACGGAACCGCAGCTCCGGTCAGACGAGCTTTGGTTTTTTGGCTTTGCTGCCCTGGCGCGCACAGCCGCTTTCGGAGTGCGAAGGCACTGTGAAGAGCGTGGCGAGGCAGGGCATTGCAGCAGTCTAGCGCGATGCCACAATCCGGAGATGAGCGTTGCGCGTGTTTCGATCCAGACAGCCGATTTCGACCTCGGGCAGGAGGTCGCCGCGTTGCGTGCCGGCGACAAACGCGTGGGCGCGGTCTGCAGCTTCGTCGGCACCGTGCGAGATCGCAACGACGGCAGCACCATCGCCTCGATGGAGCTGGAGCACTACCCCGGCATGACCGAGAAGGCCATCGAAGCCATGATCGACGAGGCGCACAAGCGCTTCGACATCCTTGGGGCACGCGTGATCCACCGCGTGGGCCTCTTGCAGCCGCTGGACCAGATCATGATGGTGGCGGTGGTCTCGGCCCACCGCGGCCAGAGCTTCGAGGCCTGCGAGTTCCTGATGGACTACCTCAAGACCCAGGCCCCGTTCTGGAAAAAGGAACAGACGCCCGAAGGCGCCCGCTGGG
Organism: Variovorax sp. P4_B10; assembly: GCF_056402375.1. NCBI lineage: Bacteria > Pseudomonadati > Pseudomonadota > Betaproteobacteria > Burkholderiales > Comamonadaceae > Variovorax > Variovorax sp. P4_B10. The sequence continues at coordinate 11,909 of NZ_JBFUHN010000112.1, forward strand.
TCGATGCGCGCGTCAGCGATGACGCGGCGCTGGCGCGCTGGGGCATCACGGCCCCGAACGCTTAAAGCGGCTTGAAGCCGGTGGACTGGATGATGCGTTCCCAGGTCTGCGTGTAGGTGCGCACGCGGCCTGCGAACTGGCCTTGCGGCTCATAGGCCACGCTCAGCCCCATCGTCGTCAGCTTCTGCTTCACGTCGGGCATCGCCAGCACCTTCTGCAGCGCATCGCCGTACTTGTCGATGATCGGCTGCGGCGTGCCCACCGGCGCGAAGATGCCGTAGTAGGGCAGGTCTTCCAGGTTCGAGAAGCCGAGTTCGGTGAAGGTCGGCACGTTCGGCAGCACCGCCTGGCGCTTGGCGCCGATGGAGGCCACGATGCGTACCTTGCCCGCCTTGTGGTTCTCGATGAAGTCCGGCACCGAGGCGATGCCCGCGGTGATCTGGTTGCCCAGCATGTCGGCCGTCATCGGTGCGCTGCCGCGGTAGGGCGCGGGCTGCACGTCGATCTTGTACTTGTCCGAGATCATCTTCACGAGGAATTCGGGAATCGACGCAGGCGCCGGGATGCCGATGGTTTCCTTGCCGCCGCGCTGGGTGCGGACCCACTTCACATACTCGTCGATGCTCTTGGCCGGTGTGCCGCCCGAGACAGCCAGCACGTTGGCGAAGGTGGCGAAGCCGGCCACGGGCACGAAGTCGGTGGCGGGGTTGAAGCCGGGGTTCTTCACCACCTGGGGCAGGATCGAGATGGTGTGGTCGTGCGAGAGGAACAGCGTGTGGCCGTCGGCGGGCGACGACTTCAGCGCCGTCGCGGCGATCTGGCCGCCCGCGCCGGCGCGGTTCTCCACCACCACCGGCACGCCCAGCACGTCCTTGAGTTTTTCGCCCAATGTGCGTGCAATGGCGTCCGAGCCGGCGCCGGCCGGAAAGCCGACCAGCAGGCGGATGGGCGTGCTGCCTTGCGCCTGCGCAAGGCCGGAGAGCCCCATCGCCGCTACAAAGAAGAGGCCCAGGCCGAGCGCCCGGCGCACCGGAAGAACGCGCCGCATTGAAAAAACCATGATCGACTCCATTCGATAGAAATGAGCAGGCAGGGGTGCAATAGCCGTGCCCGAAGCGCCCGACCGCCCTTGAATCGCGGCCGAACAGTCCTATTTTGAGTGCAGGAATACCACCATGCGACAAGACAAACTCACAACGAAATTTCAGGAAGCGCTGGGCGATGCCCAGTCGCTCGCGCTCGGCGCCGACAACGCCTACATCGAACCGGCCCACCTGCTGGTCGCGATGCTGCGTCAGGACGACGGCCCCCGCGCCCTGCTGGAGCGTGCCGGTGTCAATGTGCCGGGCCTCGTGCAGGCGGCCGAAGCCGCCATCAAGAAACTGCCGCAAGTGCAGGGCCACGACATCGTGCAGGTCGGCCCCGAGCTCGGCAAGCTGCTGCAGGCCACCGAGAAAGAGGCCATCAAGCGCAACGACCAGTTCATTGCGGGCGAACTCTTCTTGCTGGCCGTGGCCGACAGCAAGTCCGACATCGGGCGAATCGCCAAGGAAAACGGCCTGAGCCGCAAGTCGCTCGAGTCGGCCATCGACGCCGTGCGCGGCGGGCAGGGCGTGAACAGCGCCGATGCCGAAGGCCAGCGCGAAGCCCTCAAGAAATACTGCATGGACCTCACCGAGCGTGCCCGCCTGGGCAAGCTCGACCCGGTCATCGGCCGCGACGAGGAAATCCGACGCGCCATCCAGGTGCTGCAACGCCGCACCAAGAACAACCCCGTGCTCATCGGCGAACCCGGCGTGGGCAAGACCGCCATCGTCGAGGGCCTCGCGCAGCGCATCGTCGCGGGCGAGGTGCCCGAGTCGCTCAAGGGCAAGCGCGTGCTGTCGCTCGACATGGCCGCGCTGCTGGCCGGTGCCAAGTTCCGCGGCGAGTTCGAGGAGCGCCTGAAGACCGTGCTCAACGAACTCGCCAAGGACGAAGGCCAGACCATCGTCTTCATCGACGAGCTCCACACCATGGTCGGCGCCGGCAAGGCCGAGGGCGCGATGGATGCGGGCAACATGCTCAAGCCCGCGCTCGCACGCGGCGAACTGCATTGCGTGGGCGCCACCACGCTCGACGAATACCGCAAGTACATCGAGAAGGATGCCGCGCTGGAGCGCCGCTTCCAGAAGATCATCGTGGGCGAGCCGAGCGTCGAAGCCACCATCGCCATCCTGCGCGGCCTGCAGGAGAAGTACGAAGTGCACCATGGCGTGCAGATCACCGACCCGGCCATCGTGGCCGCGGCGGAACTCTCCGACCGCTACATCACCGACCGCTTCCTGCCCGACAAGGCCATCGACCTGATCGACGAGGCCGCGGCCAAGATCAAGATCGAGATGGACTCCAAGCCCGAGGTCATGGACCGCCTCGACCGCCGCCTTATCCAGCTGCAGATCGAGCGCGAGGCCGTCCGCCGCGAAAAGGACGAAGCCTCGCAGAAGCGCCTCGGCCTGATCGAGGGCGAGATCACCAAGCTGCAGAAGGAGATTGCCGACTACGACGAGATCTGGCGGGCCGAGAAGGCACAGGCGCAAGGCAGCGCGAAGATTCGCGAGGATATCGACAAGCTCAAGTTCCAGATCGAGGAATGGAAGCGCAAGGGCGACTTCAACAAGCTCGCCGAGCTGCAATACGGCCAGCTGCCGGCGCTGGAGAAGCGCCTGCGCGAGGCCGAGGAGAGCGAGGCGAACAAGGGCAAGTCCAGCGCGCCCACGCTGCTGCGCACGCAAGTGGGCGCCGAGGAAATCGCCGAGGTCGTGGCGCGCGCCACCGGCATTCCGGTCGCCAAGCTGATGCAGGGCGAGCGCGACAAGCTGCTCGTGATGGAAGACAGGCTGCACGAGCGCGTGGTCGGCCAGGACGAGGCCATCGGCGCGGTCGCCAACGCGATCCGCCGCTCGCGCTCGGGCCTGTCGGACCCGGGCCGCCCGACCGGCTCCTTCCTGTTCCTCGGCCCCACGGGCGTGGGCAAGACCGAGCTGTGCAAGGCGCTCGCGGGCTTCCTGTTCGACAGCGAAGACCACCTGATCCGCATCGACATGAGCGAGTTCATGGAGAAGCATTCGGTTGCCCGCCTGATCGGCGCGCCGCCGGGCTACGTGGGCTACGAGGAGGGCGGCTACCTCACGGAAGCCGTGCGCCGCAAGCCCTACAGCGTGGTGCTGCTCGACGAGGTCGAGAAGGCGCACCCGGACGTGTTCAACGTACTGCTGCAGGTGCTCGACGACGGCCGTCTCACCGACGGCCAGGGCCGCACCGTGGACTTCAAGAACACGGTGATCGTGATGACGAGCAACATCGGTTCGCCGATCATCCAGGCCATGGTGGGCCAGCCTTCCGAAGAGATCAAGGAAGCGGTGTGGGACGAGCTGAAGAACTACTTCCGCCCCGAGTTCCTGAACCGCATCGACGAGACCGTCGTGTTCCACGCGCTCGACGCGAAGAACATCGAATCGATCGCTGCGATCCAGCTCAAGGTGCTGAAGGCGCGGCTGGCGAAGATGGACCTGGGGCTCGAGGTGTCGCCGGCGGCGCTGGCCGAGATTGCCAAGGTCGGGTTCGACCCGGTGTTCGGCGCGCGACCGCTCAAGCGCGCCATCCAGCAGCGCATCGAGAACCCGCTCTCGAGGCTGCTGCTCGACGGCAGCTTCGGTCCGAAGGACACGATCGAGGTCAACACCGACCCGATCCGTTCGCCCGGCCAGTTCTCGTTCACCAGGGCAGGGGAACCATTGGCGGCCGTCCCGGCCTAAAGTCGGATGATGAACTTTATTTTTCGCGTCATTCTTCTGCTCCTGGGGCTGGTCTTTGCGGCCAGCCTGGCCGTCGCGGTCATGCTGCTGGCGGTCGTGTGGGGCGTGCGCTACGCCTGGGGGCGTCTCACGGGCAAGCCCGTGACGCCCTGGGTCGCTTCGATGGGCGGGCGCTTCAACCCGCGCTCGGGCTTCGACCGTTTTCGCCATGCGGCATCGCCGGCCGAGCCGACGGCGGCCGACGTGGTCAGCGCGCGTGCGCGCGGGGAGTCGGTGGTGCGCCCTGAGCGCATTCGCGGCAGCGCCGGCGACGTGACCGACGTCTCGCCGAAATCGGTTTCTCGCGGCTGACCTGCCGCGTCTGACCGGCGATCACCCGCAGGCGACAGCCCGCCGCGCCGTTCGCCGTCAAAATCGTCCTCCTGCGCCCGCCGTTGTCGGCGGTGCGCTTTCATCCAGGAGAGACGTTTCCATGACCCAACGCGACATCTTCGTGGTCGGCACCGCCCGCACCGCCATCGGCACCTTCGGCGGCGCGCTGAAGGATGTGCCCAACACCCAGCTGGCCACCACCGCCGTCAAGGCCGCCATCGAGCGCAGCGGCGTTGCGGCCGACGCCATCGGCCATGTGGTGATGGGCAACGTGATTCCCACCGACGTGAAGGACGCGTACCTCAGCCGCGTGGCCGCCATCGATGCGGGCTGCCCCATCGAGACGCCGGCCTTCAACGTCAACCGCCTCTGCGGCTCGGGCCTGCAGGCCATCGTGTCGGCGGCGCAGGCCATTGCGCTGGGCGATTGCGACATCGCCATCGGCGGTGGCTCGGAGTCGATGAGCCGCGGCCCGTACTTCGACTCTTCGGCACGCTACGGCGCGCGCATGGGCGATGCGGTGCTGATCGACTACATGCTCGGCATCCTGCACGACCCGTGGGAGAAGATCCACATGGGCATCACCGCCGAGAACGTGGCCGCGCGCTACGGCATCACGCGCGAGCAGCAGGACGAACTGGCCGCCACCAGCCAGCAGCGCGCGGCGGCCGCCATCGCGGCAGGCCGTTTCAAGGAACAGATCGTTCCGGTCGAAGTGAAGACGCGCAAGGGCATCGTGCTGTTCGACACCGACGAGCACGTGCGCGCCGA
>NZ_JBFUHN010000113.1:0-16158 GCF_056402375.1 Variovorax sp. P4_B10
CCTTTATTTCGCTGCGGGGAGCACCCGGTGCCCTGTGCACGATGGGCGCTGCCGTCGTGCCGGCGGATCAACCGCCGCGCTGAGCGATCACGCTGGCGGTGTGCTCTGCGCAGCGAAATAAAGGAGGAGGCATGCGGCCTTAGGCCGCGCCGGGGGACATTCGCGGAGCAGAGCACACCGTCGGCGGGATCGCGCCCCGAACAACTGCACCCTCATGTCCCCCTAGGCAGATCGTAGACAGGCCCTTAGCCGCGCACCACGATCGGCGCGAACTTGCGCAGCGCCTTGAGCTGGTCCGCATCCCATTCGATGCCCAGCCCCGGCGTCTCCGGCGCCACCGCGTGACCGTTCTCGATGCGCAGGCGGCTCGTGGTCAGGTCGTCGAGCTGCGGGATGTATTCGACCCAGCGCGCATTCGGCACCGCCGCGCACAGGCTCACATGCAACTCCATCAGGAAGTGCGGGCACATCGCGATGTTGTGCGCCTCGGCCATGTGCGCAATCTTGAGCCAGGGCGTGATGCCGCCCACGCGCGCCACGTCGGCCTGCACGATGGAGCAGGCGCCCTGCTGGATGTATTCGGCGAACTGCGAGGGGTGGTACATCGACTCGCCCACCGCGATCGGCACGCTGGTGCTGGCCAGCAGTTGCGCATGCCCGCGCACGTGCTCGGCCGGCATCGGCTCCTCGAACCATGCGAGATCGAGCGGCGCGTACTGGCGCGCGCGGCGAATCGCCTCGGCCGCGGTGAAGCTCTGGTTGGCATCCACCATCAGTTCGAAATCGGCACCCACGGCTTCGCGCACGGCCGAGAGGCGTGCGATGTCCTGCGCCACATGCGGCTTGCCGACCTTGATCTTCGCGCCGAGGAAACCGTCGGCCTTGGCGGCGAGCGTTTGCTCTACCAACTGCGCGGGCTCGACGTGCAGCCAGCCGCCTTCGGTGGTGTAGACCGGCACGCGCGCCTGAGCGCCACCGGCCAGTCGCCACAACGGCAAGCCGGCCGCACGCGCATTGCGGTCCCACAGCGCGGTGTCGATGGCCGCCAGCGCGAGGCTGGTGATGGCCCCGACCGCCGTCGCATGCGTGTGGAAGAACAGGTCGCGCCAGATGGCCTCGTACTGCTGCGGATCGCGTCCGATCAGGCGCGGCACGAGGTGGTCGTTCAGCAGTGCCACGATGGACGAGCCGCCGGTGCCGATGGTGTAGGTGTAGCCCGTGCCCGCCGAGCCGTCGTCGCAGCGCACCGTGACCATCACGGTCTCCTGCGTCACGAAGGACTGGATGGCGTCGGTGCGCCTGACCTTGGGCGCGATGTCGATCTGCGCGATCTCGACCTGATCGATCTTTGCCATCGTGCTCAGGCGCCGTTGCGCATCACGTCGGCGGGCAGGTCGGCGCCATGGAATTTCTTGTAGATGGTGTTGAGCTCGCCGCTCTTGAGCTGCGCTTTCACGAAGTCGTCGAGCTTGGCCTTCAGGCGGGGCTCGTTCTTGCGCATGCCGATGGCCAGGAAGTTGACCTTCATCGTGAACTTCGGCTCCATCTGCTTGGCCGGGTTCTTTTCGTTGATGGTCTTCAGGAGCGGCGGCGCGGTGGCGAAGATGTCGGCCTGGCCGCTGATCACGGCGGTGATCGAGGTGGCGTCGTCGTCGAAGCGGATCAGCTGCGTGCCGGTCGGCGCGATCTTGGTGAGCTCCTGGTCGTTGGTGGTGCCGCGCGTGGCGATCACCTTCTTGCCGGCCAGGTCCGCGGGCCCGCTGATCGTCATGCTTTTCGGCGCGGCGACCACGGCCAGGATGGCGGCGTAAGGCACCGAGAAATCGACCACCTTCTCGCGCTCGGGCGTGACCGACATGCTCGAGATCACGATGTCGGCCTTGTCGGTCTGCAGGAAGGGAATGCGGTTGGCGCCGGTGGTCTGCACGATCTCGAGCTCCACGCCCAGGCTCTTGGCCAGGAGGCGCGCCGTCTCGACGTCGGAGCCGGTGGCGTTGAGTTTTTCATCCTTCAGGCCGTAGGGCGGCACCGCGAGGTCGATGGCCACGCGGATCTTCTTCGCGGCCGTGATGGTGTCGAGCTGGTCGGCATGGGCCGCACCGGCGAAGGCCAGCGGCAGGGCCAGCGCGAGCGCGGACAGCAGGGCGCCGCGGCGCTTGAACGAAGAAAGAGAAGAAGAGGTCATCGAAAGTCTCCTGGAGTTGTCTGAAGAAACGAGATCGCGAAAGAGCTCAAAGGCCGGTGCCGATGAACTGGCGCAGTTCGGGCGTTTGCGGGTCGCTGAGGATGCCGGCGTCGCCCTCCTCCCACACCAGCCCCTGGTGCATGTAGATGATCTTGTCGGCCACGCCGCGCGCGAAGGCCATCTCGTGCGTCACGAGGATCATGGTCATGCCTTCGGACGCGAGTTTTTCCATCACCTTGAGCACTTCGCCGGTGAGCTGCGGGTCGAGCGCGGAAGTGACTTCGTCGAACAGCATCAGCTGCGGCTTCATCGCGAGCGAGCGTGCGATGGCCACGCGCTGCTGCTGGCCGCCGGAGAGCTGCTCGGGATAGGCATCGGCCTTCTCGGCCAGCCCCACGCGCTCGAGCACTTCCATCGCGATGGCATTGGCCTCCGAGGCGCCGATCTTCTTCACCGACTGCGGTGCGAGCGTGATGTTCTGCTTCACCGTGAGGTGCGGAAACAGGTTGTAGCTCTGGAACACGATGCCCACGTCCTTGCGAAGCGCGCGCAGGTTCAGGGCCGGGTCGTGCACCGCGTGGCCGCAGCACTGGATGCGGCCGCTGTCGATGGTTTCGAGCCGGTCGATGCAGCGCAGCGCCGTGCTCTTGCCCGAGCCGCTCTGGCCGATGATGGCGACCACCTGGCCGCGCTGCACCGAGAACGACACGCCTTTCAGGACATGCAGCTTGCCGAAGTGCTTGTGGACCTGGTCGAGTTCAACCACGGGATGCATTGAGCTTCCTTTCGAGCGTGCGGCTCCACCGCGACAGCGGGTAGCAAAGAATGAAATAGAGAACCACCGCGCACCCGAAATACAGGAAGGGCTGGAAGGTCGAGTTGTTCAGCACCTTGGCGTTGTAGGAAAGCTCGGCATAGCCGACCACCAGCGACGCGATCGATGTGTTCTTGATGATCTGCACCAGGAAGCCGACCGTGGGCGGCGTTGCGATGCGCAGCGCCTGCGGCAGGATCACGCGGCGCATGCGCTCCCAGCGCGTGAGCGCGAGGCATTCGGCCGCCTCCCACTGGCTGCGCGGCACCGACTGGATGCAGCCGCGCCAGATCTCGCCGAGGAAGGCGCTCGAATAGACCGTGATGGCCAGCGCCGCAGCAACCAGCGCCGGCACCGAGCCGATGCCGACGATGTTGGGGCCGAAGAAGCAAACGCCCATCAGCACCAGCAGCGGCGTGCCCTGGATCGCCTGGATGTAGCCCGCGGCGACCACGCGAACCGCCTTGACGGGCGACACGCGCGCCAGCGCCACCGCGAGCCCGATGAGTCCGCCGCCGAGGAAGGCGAGCGCCGAGAGCTGCACGGTGCCCCATGCGCCCATGAGAAGAAAGCCGAAGTGATCGGCTGGCATGAAGGTCATCGCGCGGCCCTTTTCACGCGTCTCACAGCGGCGTACCGAGCTTGCGCCGGCGCGGGAAGATCAGGAGGCCGAGCAGCCAGAAGCCGAGCCGCATCGCATAGGACAGCGCGAGGTACACCACCCACAGCACGATGAAGATCTCGAAGTTGCGAAAGGTGTCCGACTGGATGCGGTTCGCCACGCCCAGCAGCTCCTCGGCGCCGACGGCCGACATGATGCTGGAGGCCAGCATCAGCAGCACGAACTGGCTCGCGAGCGCCGGGTACACGCGCTCCACCGCGGGGCGCAGCACAACGTGCCAGAACACCTGCGGCTTCGAGAGGCCGAGGCACTGCGCGGCTTCGAGCTGGCCCTTGTGGATCGACTCGATGCCGGCGCGGATGATCTCGCAGCTGTAGGCGCCGATGTTGACCACCAGCGCGAGCACCGCGCCGACCATGATCGGCATCGTCACGCCCGCGCTCGAGAGGCCGAAGATCAGGAAGTAGCTCTGGATCAGCAGCGGCGTGTTGCGGATCGCTTCCACGTACCCGCCCGTCAGGCGCCGCAGCCCGTTGTGCCGGCTGTTGCGGCCCAGTGCGCAGAGCGTGCCGAGCGCGAAGCCCAGCACGGTGGCGAGGAACGAGAGCTGCACGGTGGTCCACGCGCCTTCCAGCAGCAGCGGCCACTGTTCGAGCACGGGCGCGAAATCGAACTGGTAGTTCAAGAAATTTCCTTCGGAGGAACCGCCGCCTCAGGCTGCGCGAGCAAGAGGCTGAAGGGGCAGGCAGGAGGGCCCGAGGGGCTCGAAGGCCTTGTAGGTCAGGATGAATTCGCGGTGGCCCAGTTCTTCGGATTTGCTGGCCGTGCCATTGGCGACGTCGCGCACCGCGTCGAAGATCTCCTGCCCCACCTCCTGCAGCGTGCCGCGTCCTTCGAGGATGCGGCCGGCGTCCACGTCCATGTCTTCGCCGAGCTGGCGGTAGGTGTCGGGGTTGGCACAGACCTTGATGACCGGCGAGATCGCCGAGCCGACCACCGAACCGCGCCCGGTGGTGAACAAGATCAGGTGCGCGCCGCAGGCGATCAGCTCGACGATCTCGGCGTTGTCGCTGATGTTCGGAAAGCCGAAGCGCGGTTCGCCGTCGGGCACCACGTCGAGCAGGTAGAGGCCGCCCTGCGGTGGCACGTCGCCGGGCTTGACGATGCCGTTGATCGGCGAGGCGCCGCTCTTCGCGTAGGCGCCGCTCTTCGCGTAGGCGCCGAGCGATTTTTCCTCGATGGTCGAGAGGCCGCCGTCGGCGTTGCCCGGCGCGAAGCTGCCGTGGCCCATGATGCTGTAGTAGCGCGCGGCCTTGTTGACGCACGCGACGATCGCCTCGCCGAGTTCCGGCGTGGCGGCGCGCCGCTTCATGTGGAACTCGCAGCCGATCAGCTCGCCCGTCTCCTCGAAGATGCAGCGTGCATCCTGCGCGATCAGCAAGTCGAAGGCGCGACCCACGGCCGGGTTGGCGGTGATGCCGCTGGTGCCGTCGGAGCCGCCGCAGATGGTGCCGACGATGAGCTCGTTCATTGCCATCGGCACGCGCTGCTGCTGCGCGAGTTCGGCCAGCGCCCATTCGACCCACTCCGTGCCTTCGCGGATCGTGCTGCGGGTGCCGCCCTTCTGCTGGATCGTCAGCGTGTGCACCGGCCGGCCCGAGGCCTCGATGGCCTGTTCGAGCTTGCGCTTGTTCATGCTCTCGCAGCCCAGCGAGATCAGGAGCGCCGCACCCACGTTGGGGTGCGTGGCGATCGCCGTCATCATGCGTTCGGCGTATTCGTTGGGGTAGCAGCCGGGGAAGCCGACGAGGTGCACTTCGACCTCGCCTTGTTGATGCCGGAAGTTCAGCGTGATCTCGCGCGCGACGTGGTGTGCGCACTCCACGAGGTAGGCGACGACCACCACGTTGCGGATGCCCTTGCGGCCGTCGGCGCGCGGGTAGCCGTGGAGCTGGAGCGGGTTCGTTGGACTCATGGCGGGTGTCGTCGCTTCAGGCATGGCCGACGAAGGTACGGCCCTCGTCCAGCGTGTAGGTGGGGGTGTAGTCGCTGTCGAGGTTGTGCGTGTGGATGTGCGCGCCGGCTTCGACGGGCACCCGCAGGCTGCCGATGACGGCGCCGTACTTCAGCACCTTCTCGCCCGCTGCGATGGCGCGGCGCGCGAGCTTGTGGCCCAGACCGATCGCGTGCGGCAGCGTGGCGCTGCCGCCTTCGAGCTGCACCACGGTACCCGCGGCGAGGTGGCGGCAGGCGATCAGGCAGTTGTCCTCCGGCGACAGCAGCACCAGCCGAGGATCGAGGGGTTGCGAAGCGCTCACCGGTGGCGCCTCAGAACTTGCGGTACTTCAGGTAGGCCTCCTGCGGGTCGGTGCCCGCGAGGATGGCGGTGCGCACGAGGTTCTCGCGGCCCATCATGTGTTCGGCTTCGGTGACGATGGCCTCGGCCTGCGCGAGCGGCAGGCAGATCACGCCGTCGGTATCGGCCAGCAGCAGGTCGCCCGGGGTCACCGTGACCTCGCCGATGCGCACGGGCACGTCCATCGCGTCGGGCAGCCAGTAGCCCACGATGTCGCGCGGCGTGAAGTAGCGGTGCCAGACCTGGAAGCCCTGCGCAACGATGAACTCGGCATCGCGCACGCCGCCGTCGGCGATCACGCCCAGCACGCCTTTGCGGCTGAGCGTTTCGGCGGAGAGCTCGCCCATGTGCGAGACCACCGAGTCGTTGGGCTGGATCACTGCGATGTGGCCAGGCTTGGCGCGCGAGAGAAAACCGGTCCACGCCATCAGCGTCTCGTGCGGATCGGCGGTGGGGTCGACGCGGCCGTTCACGGTGAAGGCCGGGCCGCAGATCTTCTGGCCGGCGATCAGCGGGCGCAACGTGGGCGGCAGCGTGAAGTCGCGCAGGCCCGCGGCGCGCATGACATCGTGAAGGATGCCGGTGTAGCAGGCCTGCAGCCGGGGCAGCAACGAAGCAGTCGTGGTGGCCATGTTGTCTCGTTTTCTTAGGTAAAACTAAATTTCATCAATAAGGCTAACAGGCAAGGCCGCGATTGGCGCTGGGGTTTGCGCCGATTTACGGGTAAATACCAATAAGATGCCTCGGCTGGAAGGCCCTTCGATGGCTTGTGATTGCGGATTGTTGGCGTACATTTGATTTCATCAATGAAATGAAAATTTCACCTGTACTTCAATCACGTCACTCCAAGGACATCGCAACATGAGCCAACGCGTTCAGGGAAAGAACATCCTCGTCACAGCCGCCGGCAAGGGCATCGGCCGCGCCAGTGCGCTGGCACTGGCGCGCGAGGGCGCCACGGTGTGGGCGACCGATGTGGACGAAGGCGCGCTGGCCGAACTGGCGGAACTGGCCCGTGCAGAGGGGCTGGCGGGGCTCGGGACCGCGCCGCTCAATGTGCGCGACAGCGCCGCGCTGCAGGCCTTTGCACAGAAGGCCGGCCGGCTCGACGCGCTTTTCAACTGCGCGGGCTTCGTGCACAGCGGCAGCATCCTGGCCTGCGAAGAAGCCGACTGGGACTTCAGCATGGACCTCAACGTGAAGTCGATGTACCGCACCATCCGCGCCTTCCTGCCCGCGATGCTCGCGCACGGCGGCTCGATCATCAACATGGCTTCGGCCGCATCGAGCGTGAAGGGCGTGCCGAACCGCTTCGTCTATGGCGCCTCGAAGGCGGCGGTCATCGGCCTGACCAAGGCGGTTGCGGCCGACTTCATCCAGCAGGGCATCCGCTGCAACGCCATCTGCCCGGGCACGGTCGAATCGCCCTCGCTGCGCGACCGCATCGCGGCCCAGGCCGAGCAGGCCGGCGCCGACGAGGCCACGGTGCGCGCCGCCTTCGTGGCGCGCCAGCCGCTCGGCCGGGTGGGCCGGCCGGAAGAAATTGCAGCGCTGGTGGTGTACCTGGCGTCGGACGAGTCGGCCTTCACGACCGGCGCCATCCATATGATCGACGGTGGATGGTCGAATTGAACGGGGAACGATGAAGCAGAAACCAGCGCCGCAAGCGGAAGAATTTCAACCGGAAGCCGAACCCGCGCCGGAAGGCGAGGGCGCGCTGCGCTACGCCGCGCCGGCGCTGGAGAAGGGGCTGGACATCCTCGAGGTGCTGGCCGACAGCGTCACCGGCTACACGCTGAACGAGCTCGCGCAGAAGGTGGGGCGCAAGGTCAGCGAGATCTTCCGCATGGCCGTGACCTTGCAGCGCCGCGGCTTCGTGCAGGTCGACGAGAACGACCGCTACACGCTCACGCTGCGAATGTTCGAGCTGGCCCACCGCCAGCAGCCGCTCAAGAGCCTGGTGGGCGCGGCGCTGCCGCTCTTGCGCGAGCTGGCCAACCGGGCGCGCCAGTCGTGCCACCTCACGATGTACCAGGGCGGGCGCGTGGTGGTCATCGCCCAGGTCGAGAGCCCCGAGCGCTGGTCCTTCGGGCTCAAGGTGGGGGTGGTGATGGGGCTGACGGACACCTCCTCGGGCCACGTGCTGCTGGCGTTCCGCGACGAGATCGACCGTGCCCGCATGCTGCGCGCCCACATCGGTGTGGAAGGCGAGCTCGACATGGACCCCGGCGAGCTGTTCTCGATCCTGCAGGAGGTGCGCGAGCGCGGCTACTCGGCGATGCCGAGCAAGCAGACGCGCGGCATCACCAACATCGCGTTCCCGGTGATGGGGGCGGCCGACCACGTGATCGCGTCCATCAACGTGCCGTACATCGAACGCATCGACCAGAAGGCCGGCCCCGACGTGACGCAGGTGCGCGAGATCGTCGGCAACATTGCCGCGCGCCTGTCGGCGCTGATGGGCGCCAGCGGCTACAACGACAACGAGTAGGGGCTGGCGAGAGGCGCGGGCTTCAGCCCGCGTCGGGAACGTCGTCGATCGACGGGTTTTCGCTCTTGTGCGCTGCGATGTCGCGCACGTTCTTCTGCACGGCCACCGCGCCGAACAGGCTCAGCAGGAACGCCATGGCGTAGAAGCCCTTTTCGCTGTCGGCCAGCGTGGCATTGAAGAGGCCGACGGCGAGCAGGCCGACCGACAGCAGCAGCGAGATCCAGCACAGGCCGTAGTAGATGCCGGTCACCGTCATGCCCTCGATCCGGTCGCGCACGGTCTTCTGCAGCGACACGGCCGAGAACAGGCCGTACATGAGGATGGTGAAGTAGTAGCCCTTCTCGTTGAGCTGCATCGAGGCATTCCACAGCCCGATCAGGTAGACGATGGCGCCGATGATCAGCGCGGCCCAGGATGCGGCGACGAACGCACCGGTTGGTTTTTGAAACTTGACTGCCATGGCGATCCTCCTCGTTGTGATATGGCGCGATTATGGTGTTGGATGTCGATGGCATGATCGGCGGCGACCGGCCTCGCACGAGGCGGCTTTCCAAAAAACCAGGAGGAGCTTTTCATGCCGTCAGAACCTGTGAGCCAACCGTCTCTCGTCCGCACCGGCGCCAAGGCCGGATTCGCCTTTGCCGGCTCGGTCATCAAGAGCGGGCTGCTCGGCCTGGTGCTCGGCGGCGGCGTCTTCTTCTTCTACCTGGGCCAGCTGCAGGGACCCGGCAACACGGCGGCGCGGGCCGGTGGTGCCGGCGCCATCCTGGCGCTGATCACGTCGCCGCCGCTGCTGGTTGCGGTGCTGCTGCTCCTGTTCGTTGCCGTCTACGCGATGCTGGGTGTGCAGCAGGGCCGTGCCAGGGCGATGCAGCATCTGGTCGCGGCGCGCGGCGAGGCCGTGTCGCAGCGGCTCGGCGGTGCGATTGCGGGCCGCATCGAAGCCATGCCGCGCACCCACGGCACGCTGCAGCGCGCGGCCGACTGGCTGTCGGTCGACGCCTTGAGCAAGCAGCTTGCGCCCGTGCTGGGCGAGGGCAGGGCGGTGCGGTCGGTGGTGGCCTTCGTGCTGAACCGGCTGCCGATGAGCGACATGCTCGCCGAGTGGCAGCAAGGCCGCGCCGAACACGGCGAGCCGGTGGCGGGGGAGGGCGCGGCGCAGGATCCGGCCCTGCGCGCCCTGCTCACGCGCCGCATCAACGAGACGCTCCAGGAAATGTCGACGCCCTCGCGCAAGCCGCTGTACATCGCGCTGGGCGCGCACGCGGCCCTGCTGGGCGTCGGGCTGTGGCTCGTTAACTGAAGAAGAGAGGCTTGGCGCTCGCGCTCAGAGCGCCAGCATCAGCTTCAGGTTCTGCACCGCGGCGCCGCTGGCGCCCTTGCCGAGGTTGTCCAGGCGCGCGATCACCACGGCATGGCGGTGGTCTTCGTTCGGGAACACGCGGATCTCGAGCTGGTTGGTGTCGTTGAGGGCCAGCGCGTCGAGCTTGCCGTCGTCGGTAGGCGGCAGCACCTTCACGAACTGCTCGGGCGTGTTGCTGCGCGCATAGTGCGCGGCCAGTGCGTCCTGCAGGTCACCGGACTTCGGCTTGCCGGGCAGCAGGTCGAGGTGCAGCGGCAGCTGCACCAGCATGCCCTGCTTGAAATTGCCCACCGAGGGGATGAAGACCGGGCGGCGCGTGAGGCCGGTGTACTTCATGATTTCGGGGATGTGCTTGTGCTTGAGGCCCAGCGCATAGGTCTCGAACAGCGGTGCCTCGCCCTTTTCGTAGGCTTCGATCATGGTCCGGCCGCCGCCCGAATAGCCGCTCACCGAAGGCAGCGACACCGGGAAATCGGCCGGCAGCAGGCCCGCATCGACCAGCGGACGCACCATGGCGATGGCGCCGGTGGCGTAGCAGCCGGGGTTGCCGACGCGGTCGGCCTTGGCCACGGCCTGCCAGTGGCCTTCCACCAGTTCAGGAAAGCCGAACACCCAGCCGGGCGCCACGCGGTGCGCGGTGGAGGCGTCGATGATCTTGGGTTTCTTGCCGGGCAGCTGGTCGATCAGCGCAACCGACTCGCGGGCCGCGTCATCGTGCAGGCACAGCACCACCAGGTCGACGCCGGCCATCAGCTCGCGCTTGGCGTTCACGTCCTTTCGCAGCTCGGGGGCGATGCTCACGAGTTCGATCTGCGGCATCGTCTGGAGCCGCTCGCGAATCTGCAGGCCGGTGGTACCGGCTTCGCCGTCGATGAAAACCTTGGCCATATCGGAGTATGCGTAGAGTGGCTAGAAGAAAGTACGTATTGACCGCAAGGTCGCGTCGAGTATTGGTGCGGCGCACCATGATACAGTCCGCGGTTGTTCGCCGCCCCCAGCCGTCAGGCTGCCGTCGCCCGCGAGCAACAGAGCCAAAGAAGCCTCAGACCCCAGATCTCCCGTTCTCAACCTCCTCCTTCCGAGAGACATCCCTCATGAAGATTCACGAGTACCAGGGCAAGGAAATCCTTGCCAAGTTCGGCGTGCCGGTGCCGCGCGGCATTCCGGCCTATACGGTTCAGGAGGCGGTCGAGGCCGCCCAGAAACTTGGAGGCCCGGTCTGGGTCGTCAAGGCCCAGATTCACGCGGGTGGCCGCGGCAAGGGCGGCGGCGTCAAGGTCGCCAAGTCGATCGAGGACGTCAAGAAGCTCGCCGGCGAAATCCTCGGCATGCAGCTCAAGACCCACCAGACCGGCCCCGAAGGCCAGAAGGTGCGCCGCCTCTACATCGAAGATGGCGCCGACATCAACAAGGAATACTACGTCTCGGCCGTGACCGACCGCGCCACCCAGAAGGTGGCCTTCATCGCTTCGAGCGAAGGCGGCATGGACATCGAGGAAGTGGCCCACTCCTCGCCCGAGAAAATCATCACGGTGTATGCCGACCCCAAGGACGGCCTGACCGACGCGCAAGCCAAGGAAATCGCCGATGGCATCGGCATGCCGGCCGATTCGACCGCCCAGACGGTCGACATCCTCAAGAAGCTCTACACCTGCTACATGGAGACGGACGCCTCGCTGGTCGAGATCAACCCGCTCAACCGTGACAGCAAGGGCAACGTCATGGCGCTGGACGCCAAGTTCAACTTCGACAGCAACGCGCTGTTCCGCCACCCCGAAATCGTGGCCCTGCGCGACCTCGACGAAGAAGACGCGGCCGAAGTCGAAGCCTCCAAGTTCGACCTCGCCTACATCTCGCTGGACGGCAACATCGGCTGCCTGGTGAACGGTGCCGGCCTGGCCATGGCCACCATGGACACCATCAAGCTGTTCGGCGGCGAGCCGGCCAACTTCCTGGACGTGGGCGGCGGCGCCACCCCCGAGAAGGTCACCGAAGCCTTCAAGATCATGCTGAAGAACAAGAATGTCGAGGCCATCCTCGTCAACATCTTCGGCGGCATCATGAAGTGCGACACCATCGCCACCGGCGTGATCGCAGCCTGCAAGGCCGTGAACCTGCAAGTGCCGCTGGTCGTGCGCATGAAGGGCACCAACGAAGTCGAAGGCAAGAAGCTGCTGGCCGATTCGGGCCTGCCGATCATCAGCGCCGACACCATGGCGGACGCGGCCCAGAAGGTCGTTGCAGCAGTCAAGAAGGCCTAAGGAAAAAGTCATGTCGATCTATATCAACAAAGACACCAAAGTCATCACGCAGGGCATTACCGGCAAGACCGGCCAGTTCCACACCGAGAAGTGCCAGGAATACGCGAACGGCAAGAACGCCTTCGTGGCGGGCGTGAACCCGAAGAAGGCCGGCGAGTCGATCTTCAACATCCCGATCTTCGGTTCGGTCAAGGAAGCCGCCTCGCAAACCGGCGCCACCGTGTCGGTGATCTACGTGCCGCCGGCAGGCGCCGCGGCCGCCATCTGGGAAGCCGTCGAGGCCGACCTGGACCTGGCGATCTGCATCACCGAAGGCATCCCGGTTCGCGACATGCTCGAAGTGCGCAACAAGATGAAGGCCAAGGAAGCGGCCGGCGGCAAGAAGACCTTGCTGCTGGGCCCGAACTGCCCCGGCCTGATCACGCCCGACGAAATCAAGATCGGCATCATGCCCRGCCACATCCACCGCAAGGGCCGCATCGGCGTGGTTTCGCGCTCGGGCACGCTGACGTATGAAGCAGTCGCTCAATTGACCGAAATCGGCCTTGGCCAATCGTCGGCAGTCGGCATCGGTGGCGACCCGATCAACGGTCTGAAGCACATCGACGTGATGCAGGCCTTCAACGACGATCCGGACACCGACGCGGTCATCATGATCGGCGAAATCGGCGGCCCCGACGAAGCCGATGCAGCCCGCTGGTGCAAGGAACACATGAAGAAGCCGGTCGTCGGCTTCATCGCCGGTGTCACCGCCCCTCCGGGCAAGCGCATGGGCCACGCCGGCGCGCTGATCTCGGGCGGCGCCGACACGGCCGATGCCAAGCTCGCCATCATGGAGGAGTGCGGCTTCACCGTGACGCGCAACTTCTCCGAGCTGGCGAAGCTGCTCAAGGCACAGCTCTAAACCACAGTCGCACCGGTCCTTCAAAAGACCAAGACCACGCAAAAAGAACGAAGCGCCCGCAATGGATTGCGGGCGCTTTTTTCACAACAACACAGTGGGATCAGAGACATGGAACTCCTTCAAAGCACAGATTTTTGGATCGGTCTTCTCAAGATCGTCTGGATCAACATCATTCTTTCGGGCGACAACGCCGTGGTGATTGCCATGGCGGCGCGCTCGCTGCCGCCTGCGCAGCAGAAAAAGGCCGTGCTGTTCGGCTCGGGCGCGGCCGTGGTGCTGCGCATCGCGCTCACGGTGGTGGCTGCCAAGCTGCTCGCGCTGCCTTATCTGCAGATCGTCGGCGGCCTGCTGCTGCTCTGGATCGGCCTGCAGCTGCTGGGCGACGAAGAGGACGGCGAGGGCGAGTCCAAGGAATACGGCAGCATGGCGGCAGCCGTGCGCACCATCCTGCTGGCCGACCTGGTGATGAGCCTGGACAACGTGATCGCCGTCGCGGCCGCCGCGCAGGGCAGCATGCTGCTGCTGGTGCTGGGCCTGGCCATCAGCATCCCGTTGGTGATTTTCGGCAGTACGCTCATGATCAAGCTCATGGAACGCTTCCCGATCATCATCATGCTGGGTGCCGCGCTGATCGGCTGGGTCGGCGGCGAAACCATCGTGAGCGACGTCGCGCTGCGCGGCGTGCTGGTGGCCAACCCCTGGTTGCACTATGCGGGGGCTGCCGCCGGTGCGTTGTTTGTCGTGGCCGTGGGCCGCATGCTGCAACGGCGCGCCCACGCCGCTGCTCACTGAGCGTTCGCTCGGCCGACGTTTGCATCAGACCATGGCGAGTGTCGGCGTTTCCCTTTTCTCGACCCGGCCGGCGCTCTGCTGGGAGTTCGCCACGCTGACGGACGTCGGCCGGGTGCGCGCCCACAACGAAGACGCCGTTCATGTCGATCCCGCGCTCGGGCTGGCCCTGCTGGCCGACGGCATGGGGGGCTACAAGGGCGGCGAGGTTGCGAGCGCCATGGCCGTGTCGCTGATGCACGCCAGTTTCGGCCGGTGGTTTGCCCAGGCCGGGCTCCAGGCGCCGGCGCGCGTGGTGCGGCGGGCGCTGCAGGCGGCCACCGACGAGGCCAATGCGTCGATCCTCCAGGCCGGCAYGACCCAGCCCGAATTGCAGGGCATGGGAACGACGCTGGTGCTGGCCGCCTTCCGCCCGCAGCGCGTCCTGGTCGGTCACATCGGCGACTCGCGCTGCTACCGCCTGCGCAACAACAAGCTGGAATTGCTCACGCGCGACCATTCGCTGCGCCAGCAACAGCTCGACGCCGGCGCCATCACGGCCGAAGAAGCCCTGAACTCGCCCACCCGCAACCTCGTGACCCGGGCGGTGGGCGTGGAGGCCCAAGTCTTGCTGGAAATGCACGAACACAGCGCAAGACCCGGCGATCTCTATATGCTTTGCTCCGACGGGCTGAGTGAGATGATTTCCGATGCGCAGCTTTTCACGCTTTTAGGACACGATGTCGGGCTTCAGAAAAAAGCATCACTTTTGGTTGCAATTGCAAACGACAATGGCGGCCGGGACAACATTTCGGTTGTGCTGGCACGGGCGGACGTGGGCGAAACGTCCCGCATGGCCAGGTAGCGGGCCCGAGCTGCAACCCGCCGTCCCGCTTGCGGGCTCTACAGTTTTGAAATCGGGGAGTCGGCAATGCCGAAGATGATCATTTCGGTCGATGGCGTGGTCATCGGGCAAGTGGCGCTCGCCAAGGACCGCACGACCCTCGGTCGCCGCGCCTACAACGACATCGTGATCGACAATCTGGCGGTCAGCGGCGAGCATGCCGTGCTGCACATGAGCGGTGGCGAAGTCCAAATTGAAGATCTCAACAGCACCAACGGCACCTACGTCAATGCGCTGGCCGTCCAGAAGCAGGTGCTCAAGGACAACGATGTCATCGAGGTCGGCAACTGCCGCATCCATTTCCGCGCCCTCAGCAACCTGGCCACCGGATCGGGCCCGGCACGCAGTGAGCCGGGCGAGTTCCAGACGTTCATTCCGCTGTCGGCGGCGCCCACGGAAGCCGGCGCGCTCATCGAACTCGGCGTTCCGGTGCTGCGCGTGCTGTCCGGCAGCAACGAAGGGCAGGACGTCTCGCTGCAGAAGGTGGTCACCACCATCGGCAAGCCCGGCGTTGCCGTGGCGGTTGTCACGCGTCGCCGGCAAGGCTACGTGGCGGCCAGCGTCATGGGCGGCGTCACGCTCAATGGCGCGGCGCTCGGCACCGACGCCGTCTCATTGCAGGAGCGCGACGTGCTGGAACTCGGCGGTGCCACGCGCATGCAGTTCGTCCGGGTCTGAGCGTTCGGCTTTTTCCCGGTACGGCGCGGGCCCCGCGTGAACGAGACCTCATGAACGCGCTGCGGCGGCACTGGCCGCGCATTGCCATCACGCTGCTGCCGGTTCTGCTGGCGCTGGCGCACGCCACCGGCGCCTGGCCACTGACGGCGCTCGAGCGCCTCGACCACCTGATCTACGACATCCGCCTGCGCGCCACCATGCCGCAGACGCTGGATTCGCGCGTCGTGATCGTCGACGTCGACGATGCGAGCCTTGCACGCCAGGGGCAGTGGCCCTGGCCGCGCGACACGATCGCCCGCCTCACCACCGAGCTTCTGACCCGCCAGCAAGTGGCCGTGCTCGGTTTCGACGTCATGTTCCTCGAGCCCGACCGGAGTTCCGGCCTCGATCGGCTGCGCCAGATGGCGGAGGGGCCGCTGCGCAGCATGCAGGGTCTCGCCGCGGAAGTCGAACGGCTTGCGCCCACGCTCGACAACGACGCCACGTTCGCGCAAGCGCTGCGCGGCCAACGGGTTGCGCTCGGCTACTACTTCACCCGGACCCAGACGCCGAGTGTGAAGGGGCAGTTGCCGGCAACCCCGCTGCTGCCGCCCGAAGCCTTTCCCGCGGGCGCAGCCTATGCCACGAACTGGAACGGTTTCGGCGCCAGCCTGCCTGTGCTGGCGGACGCCGCGCCTGCTGCAGGTTTTCTGAATGCGCTGGTCGACGAGAACGGCGACGGCGTCATCCGCAGCGTGCCGCTCATCGCCCGCTACGAAGGCGAGAGGGCCCGGCCCGGCTATTACGAATCGCTGGGGCTCGCGGTCTATCGG
>NZ_JBFUHN010000114.1:0-15463 GCF_056402375.1 Variovorax sp. P4_B10
TCGGCAATGGTCAGGCCGGTCAGCGCCACGCGCAGACGGTTGCCCGGGGGTTCGTTCATCTGGCCGTAGACCATGGCCACCTTCGACTCCTCGAGCTTCTCGAGGTTCACGACGCCGGAGTCGGCCATCTCGTGATAGAAGTCGTTGCCTTCACGGGTACGTTCACCCACACCGGCGAACACCGACAGACCCGAGTGAGCCTTGGCGATGTTGTTGATGAGTTCCATCATGTTCACGGTCTTGCCCACGCCGGCGCCGCCGAACAGGCCCACCTTGCCGCCCTTGGCGAACGGGCACACCAGGTCGATCACCTTGATGCCGGTTTCCAGCAGGTCTTGCGAGGGCGACAGCTCGTCGTACGCAGGGGCCTTGCGGTGGATGGACGCAGTGAGGTCCTGGCTCACTTCGCCGCGCTCGTCGATCGGACGGCCGAGCACGTCCATGATGCGGCCGAGCGTGGCCTTGCCGACCGGCACGGTGATGGGCGCGCCGGTGTTGGTGACGATCAGGCCGCGACGCAGGCCGTCGGACGAGCCCAGCGCGATGGTACGCACGATGCCGTCGCCGAGCTGCTGCTGAACTTCGAGGGTCAGCCCGCCGCCTTCGAATTTCAAGGCGTCGTACACCTTGGGCATCTGGTCACGCGGGAACTCCACGTCGACCACGGCGCCGATACATTGGACAATTTTTCCTTCAGCCATGGCGTTTCCTTCTGGATGGATCTCAATAAATTTGCGACAGGTTCTTGCAGAAGCGTCCTGATGCCAAAACGGGCCGCTTTTGCAAGAATGCCGGACGGGCCGGCACCCTTGAACTCAGATACTTCTTCCGATCAGCACTTCATGGCCGTCGCTTGTGCAGCGAAGGCGTCCGAAGCAGCCTTGCAGGCCTGGCCCAGCGCAGCCTTGTCGGCACCCATCGAAGCCCAGGTGGCCTTGGTCTGATCGAGGCCCGACTTCATCGCATCGGCGGCGGCGCCGCTTTGCGAGGACACGCAGGTCTGCACCTTGGCCAGGTAGTCGTTGCACTCTTGCGGCAGGTCGGCGGCCGATGCCGTCGGGGCTGCAGCAGGCGCTGCGGCGGGAGCCGGAGCGGGCGCAGGTGCGGCGGCAGGAGCCGGTGCAGCGGCGGGCGCCTCTTCCTTCTTGGAGCAAGCAGTCAGAGCGGCAGCAACGGCCACCAGTACGAGAAGTTTCTTCATTTGTGCGGAATCCCCTAAAAAGTAGGCCTGGGTTACCGGACGCACAGCGTGCAGCCGATCGGCAATGTGGCCTGTTGCATTGCCTCGATCAAACACCGGCGGCTGCAGCAGCGCCCGACACGATTTCCGAGAGTTCCTTGGTGATGCCGGCCTGGCGGGTCTTGTTGTAGACCAGCTTCAGCTCGTCGATCACGTTGCCTGCGTTGTCGGTGGCCGCCTTCATGGCCACCATCCGCGCCGAGTGCTCGGACGCCATGTTCTCGGCCACGGCCTGGTAGACCAGCGACTCGACATAGCGAACCAGCAACTCGTCGATCACGCTTTGCGCATCGGGCTCGTAGATGTAGTCCCACGAATGCTGGCCCGCCTCGACTTGCAGCGAGTCTGCGGCCAGCGGCAGCAGTTGCTCGACAAGCGGCTCCTGCTTGATCGTGTTGATGAACTTCGTGTAGCACAGGTACACGGCCGAGAGCTTGCCTTCCGCATAGGCGTCGAGCAGCGTCTTGACCGGGCCGATGAGCTTGTCGAGATGCGGCGTGTCGCCCAGGTGGGTGACATGCGCGACCACGCGCGCGCCGATGCGATTCAGGAAGCCCAGGCCCTTGCTGCCGATGGCGACCGACTCGATGRCAACGCCGGCGCCCTGCGCCTCGCGCAGCTTGGTCGTGACGGCGCGCAGCAGGTTGGTGTTCAAGCCACCGCACAGGCCCTTGTCGCTCGTCACGATGATGAAGCCGACAGCCTTCGCGTCGTTCTTCTTCATGAACGCGTGCGTGTACTCCGGGTTCGCCTTGCCAAGGTTGGCCGCGATGTTGCGGATTTTCTCGCTGTAGGGGCGGGCGGCACGCATGCGCTCTTGCGCCTTGCGCATCTTGGAAACCGAGACCATTTCCATGGCCTTGGTGATCTTCTTGGTGTTTTCCACCGATTTGATCTTGCCGCGGATTTCCTTACCAGCTGCCATAAGAGCTCCTTCTTGCGTCGGTCAAGGGGTCGATCAGGCGAACGACTTCTTGAACGAGGTGGCGGCGGCCAACAGTTCGGCTTCGGCGTCCTGGCAAACCTTCTTGAAGGCTTGCTTTTCCGCGCTGTCGTCCGGCTTGGCCGGCTTGACGTCCCACTTGGCACCGTTCTTTTCCATGGTGTCGAGCAGGGCAGCGTGGCTCGTCTTCAGCAGCTGATGGAAGCCGTGTTCGAACGAGAGCACCTTCTTGACGTCGATGTCGTCCATGAAGCCCTTGTTCACTGCGAACAGCGTGGCATTCATCAGCGAGATCGGCAGCGGGCTGTACTGGGCCTGCTTCAGCAGTTCCGTCACGCGCGCACCGCGGTCGAGTTGCTTGCGGGTCGCTTCGTCGAGGTCGGAAGCGAACTGCGCGAACGCGGCCAGTTCACGGTACTGGGCCAGGTCGGTACGAATACCGCCCGACTGGTTCTTGATCAGGTTGGTCTGCGCCGACGAACCCACGCGCGACACCGAGATACCGGCGTTGATGGCGGGGCGGATACCGGCGTTGAACAGGTTGGTTTCCAGGAAGATCTGGCCGTCGGTGATCGAGATCACGTTGGTCGGAACGAAGGYGGACACGTCGCCGGCTTGCGTTTCGATGATCGGCAGTGCGGTCAGCRAACCGGTCTTGCCCTTGACTTCACCCTTGGTGAAGGCTTCGACGTAATCGGCATTCACGCGGGCTGCGCGCTCGAGCAGACGGCTGTGGAGATAGAACACGTCGCCGGGGTAGGCTTCGCGGCCTGGCGGGCGGCGCAGCAGCAGCGACACCTGGCGGTAGGCCACGGCCTGCTTGGACAGGTCGTCATAGACGATCAGCGCGTCCTGGCCGCGGTCGCGGAAGTATTCGCCCATCGTGCAGCCCGAGTAGGCCGACACGTACTGCATGGCAGCCGATTCGGAGGCCGATGCGGCCACCACGATGGTGTAGTCCATCGCACCGGCTTGTTCCAGGGCGCGCACCACGTTCTTGATCGACGAAGCCTTCTGGCCGATCGCGACGTAGACGCAGGTCATGTTCTGACCCTTCTGGTTGATGATCGCGTCGATCGCCACGGCGGTCTTGCCGGTCTGGCGGTCGCCGATGATCAGTTCGCGCTGGCCACGGCCGATCGGCACCATCGAGTCGATCGACTTGAGGCCGGTCTGCATCGGCTGGTCGACGGACTTCCGCGCGATCACGCCCGGCGCAACCTTTTCGATCACGTCGGTCATCTTGGCGTTGATCGGGCCCTTGCCGTCGATCGGCTGACCCAGCGCATTCACCACGCGGCCGATGAGTTCGGGGCCGACCGGCACTTCCAGGATGCGGCCCGTGCACTTGACGGTGTCGCCTTCGGAGATGTGCTCGTACTCGCCCAGAATCACGGCGCCGACCGAGTCGCGCTCGAGATTCAGTGCGAGGCCGAACGACGGCGTGCCGTCGGCGCTGGGCGGGAATTCAAGCATTTCGCCCTGCATTGCATCGGACAGGCCGTGCACGCGCACGATACCGTCGGTCACCGAAACCACGGTGCCCTCGTTGCGGATGTTGGCGCTGACCCCGAGGCCCTCGATGCGGCTCTTGATCAGTTCGGAAATTTCTGCGGGATTGAGTTGCATGACTCTTTCCTTCTTTCTTTGTAAGGGGCTGGAGGCCGTCAGGCAGCCAGCGCAACTTTCATTTGTTCAAGGCGCGCTTTGACGGAGGTGTCGAGCACCTCGTCGCCGACCACCACACGAATGCCGCCGATCAGTTCCGGCTCTTGCTGGACCGTGACCTGGAGCTTGCGACCGAAACGCTTTTCGAGCGCGGTCGACACAGTGGCCAGGGCCGCGGCATCGATCGGGAAGGCGCTGTAGACCACGGCGTCGGAAGAACCGCTCTTCGCGTTGGCCAGTGCCCGGAACTGCTTCGCAATTTCCGGCAGCACCGAAAAACGCCCGTTCTCGAGGAGCGCACCCAGGAAGTTCTGGGCATGAGCGGCCAACGGCGCACCGAAGGCACCGGCGACCACACCGAGAACCTGCTCGGCCGTGGCCTTGGGGTTATCGGCGAACTGCTGGAGCTCCGGATTGGCCGCGATGGCGGCAATCTTTTCGAGCCAGGCGCCGGCTCCGGCGACGTCGGACGACGACGCCTTGAAAAGCGCCTCGGCGTAGGGGCGTGCAATGGTGGCGAGTTCTGCCATGGCTTCTATCAGAGTTCGGTCTGYAGACGGGCGAGCAAATCGGCGTGAACGCCCGCATTCACTTCCTTGCGCAGAATCTGCTCTGCGCCCTTGACGGCCAGTGCGGCAACCTGCTCGCGCAGGGCTTCACGGGCCTTCAGTGCCTGCTGGTCGGCTTCGACACGTGCAGCTGCAACGATCTTGTTGCCTTCTTCGGTCGCGCGGGCCTTGGCCTCTTCAACGATGGCCTGGGCGCGACGTTCGGCGTCGGCAAGACGTTGTGCGGACTCGTTGCGCGCCTGACCCAGCTCGGCTTCCACGCGCTTGTTGGCGGCGGACAGCTCGGACTTGGCCTTGTCGGCGGCAGCGAGGCCTTCGGCGATCTTCGCAGCGCGGTCGTCCAGCGCCTTCGCGATCGGCGGCCACACGAACTTCATCGTGAACCCGACCAGGATCAGGAACACGATCATCTGAACGATCAGGGTACCGGTAATGCTCACTTTTCACCCTCTCTTTGGGATTGAATGCGAAGCCATTCCACAGAGGGGAACGACGACACGGGTCCGACGAGAAAGACTTACTTCGGCAGGTTGGCGATTTGAGCCAGGAACGGGTTGGCCGTTGCGAACCACAGGGCGATACCGGTGCCGATAATGAAAGCGGCGTCGATCAGACCAGCCAGCAGGAACATCTTGGTTTGAAGTTCGCCCATGAGTTCAGGCTGACGTGCGGCCGACTCGAGGTACTTGCTGCCCATGATGCCGATGCCGATACATGCGCCCACAGCGCCCAGACCGATGATCAGGCCGGCGGCCAGTGCAACAAAGCTAATAACTTCCATGATGACTCCTAGAGGACTTTGGTTGAAGAGAAAACGAAAAACAAAAACGAAACTGGATGATCAGTGGTGATCGTGGGCCTGGCCGATGTAGACCAGCGTCAGCATCATGAACACGAAGGCTTGCAGCGTGATGATCAGGATGTGGAAGATGGCCCAGGCCGTGCCCGCGACGATGTGGCCGATGGCCAGGCCGATGCCGGTGGCCGACAGCGTGAAGGCGCCACCCATCAGGGCGATCAGCAGGAAGATCAACTCGCCGGCGTACATGTTGCCGAACAGACGCATGCCGTGCGAGACCGTCTTGGCGACGAACTCGATCATCTGCATGGCGAAGTTGAAGGGGTACAGCGCCCAGTGGTTGCCGAAGGGTGCGGTGAACAGCTCGTGAATCCAGCCACCGGCGCCCTTGATCTTGATGTTGTAGAAGATGCAGATCAGCAGCACGGCCACCGACATGCCCATGGTCACCGAGAGGTCGGCGGTGGGCACGACGCGCAGGTAGGCGTGGTGCGGGTCATGGCCGGCGATGCCGAAGACCTGGGCCCAGATGGCCGGGAACAAATCGACCGGGAACAGGTCCATTGCGTTCAGCAGGAAGATCCAGACGAAGATGGTGAGCGCCAGCGGAGCGACGAACTTGCGGCTCGTGGCGTTGTGGACGATGCCCTTGGCTTGCTGGTCGACCATTTCGACCAGCAACTCGACCGCCGCCTGGAAGCGACCCGGAACGCCCGACGTGGCCTTGCGTGCAGCGAGCCAGAGCAGCCAGCAACCCAGGATGCCCAGAGCGATGGAGAAAAAGAGCGAGTCGAAGTTGAAAACGGAAAGGTCGGCCACACCTCCAGGCTTGGAGCTTTGCAGGTGCGTCAAGTGGTGAACGATGTATTCACCCGCGGTCTGACCATGTTCCGCAGCGTTTTCAGCAGCCATTCCGTTACTCGTCTCTCTGTTGCCGGCGCCGGGGCGAGAACATCACCGCCAACCAGGCCGCCTTCATTGTCACCACCAAGCCGACCAGCATTGCAGGCCAGCTCAGCGCCGTTATCAGCCTTGGCGCGGCGATCAGCATCGCCACGGACAAGGCCATCTTGACCATTTCCCAGAGGAAGAACCCAAACACCGCAGTGCCCGGATTCAGGGAAGAAAACCGACCGGTCAGCCCGCGTGCGAATACCGCCGATGGAATGACCACGGCGATCGCGCCATATGCGGCGGACCAACCCAGATTTTGCCTCCCCGTCAGTCCCCAGATGGCCAGAGCCACCACCAGACCGACAACCAACTGACCCGCGACCACCCGCCAAGGGGAGACCGAAGGGTTCTTTGCTCGCAGTTCACGCGCCTCATCGGCGGTCAACGGCTTGAATTCTGCGTCGAGGTCTTCAGTGACCTCCCTGTCTTGCCGGGCAATTGTTTTCATGTCGAATGAAGCCCGGATGACGACCCAGAATTTCTACAAAGCCATTGATTATAAGTAAAAACCCAGCCTGTCCGGCCACAGGCGCTGTCACGTTTGCAAAACGGTGGTCGCATGACCTGACGAGAGCCCGACTCGGCGCGCACAACCATAATTCCGTCATGCACCCTATCACCGACGCCCTGCCCGCCACGCTTTGTTACCTCGGTGGCGAGTACACCGCGCTGCGCGACGCGAAGATCAGCGTACTCGATCGTGGCTTCATTTTCGGCGACGGCATCTACGAGGTCGTTCCCGTCTACGGCGGCCAGCCCTTCTGCTTCGAGGAGCACATGGCGCGCCTCGATCGATCGCTGGCCGAACTACAGATTGTCAACCCGCTCTCGCTCGCGCAGTGGCGCGACATCGTGATGCGGCTGACCGCGCCCGGCGGCGACGAGCCTCAGGCCGTCTACTTCCAGATCACCCGCGGCGTGGCGCCGCGCGACCACGCGATGATCAAGGGCCTCAAGCCCACGGTGTTCGTGATGGTGAATCCGCTGCCGCCCGTGTCCGAAGCGGTGCGCGCCAAAGGCGTGGCCTGCGTGAGCGCGGACGACTTCCGCTGGCAGAAGGCGCACATCAAGAGCACCAGCCTGCTGGGTGCCGTGCTCTCGCGACAGATCAGTGTCGAGGCGGGCGCAGCGGACACCATCATGTTCCGAGGCGACTGGCTCAGCGAGGCCTCGTCGAGCAATGTGTGGATCGTGAAGGACGGCGTGCTCATCGGGCCGCCCAAGGACAACCTCGTGCTGACCGGCATCCGCTACGGCTTGCTCGAACGCCTGTGCCAGGAGGGCGGCATTCCCTTCGCCCTGCGGCGCGTCTCGCAGGGCGAGGTGTTCGGCGCCGACGAGCTGCTGCTGTCCTCGGCCAGCAAGGAAGTGCTGCCCGTCGTCACGCTCGACGGCAAGACCATTGGCAACGGCCATCCCGGCCCCATCTACAAGCGCTTGTATGCCGCCTACCAACAGGCCAAGCAACGCAACGCACAGAAGCAAGGAGCCCCGGCATGACCGAGAACACCACCGACACAGTCGACACACCCATTCCCGATCCGCGCAAGGAGTCGCTGATCGAGTACCCCTCGCAGTTTCCGATCAAGGTGATGGGCGTGAAGACCGACGGCCTCGTGCACGCCATCACGCAGATCGCCGAGCGCTTCGACCCGGCCTTCGACGCCACCACCGTCGAGTTGCGCGACAGCAAGGCCGGCAACTACCTCGGCGTGACGATCACTGTCACCGCCACCAGCCGCGAGCAACTCGACGACCTGTACCGCGCGCTGTCGTCGCACCCATCGGTCAAGGTCGTTCTTTGAGGCCTGGATGCCGGTGGCAGATCACCCGATGAGCACCGCCATCGCCCCGCAGTGGCTGGGTCGCGCCGACTATGTCGGGACCTATGCCGCGATGAAGCGGTTCACGCAGGAGCGCTCGCCGGAAACGGCCGATGCGCTATGGATTTGCGAGCACGCCCCGGTCTACACGCAAGGGCTCGCCGGCAAGCAGGACCACATCCTGAACCCCGGCGACATCCCCGTGGTGCAGACCGACCGCGGCGGACAAGTCACCTTCCACGGCCCCGGCCAAGTGGTGGCCTATCCGCTGATCGACCTGCGCCGCGCCGGCTATTTCGTCAAGGAATACGTCTACCGCATCGAGGAATCGGTGCTGCGCACGCTCGCCCACTTCGGCGTGACCGGCCACCGCGTGCCGGGCGCGCCGGGCATCTACGTACGGCTCGATGACCCGTTCTCTCACGCCGCGCTGACCGGTCCGCTGCCCGCCGGCGACCCGTTCCGCGGCCTCGGCAAGATCGCAGCGCTCGGCATCAAGGTGAGCCGCCACGCCACTTACCACGGCGTGGCGCTCAATGTCGACATGGACCTCGAACCCTTCTCCCGCATCAACCCTTGCGGCTACGCGGGGCTGCAAACGGTCGACCTTTCTACAATCGGCATCCAAACCACATGGGAAGAAGCTGCCCGGGTCCTGAGCCAGAAGCTCACCACCTACCTGGCGCCCTAGCAATCCAATGAGCACCACCGAAGTCGTCCCGTCCCCCGTAGTGAGAGAGGCGCAAAGCGCCGAAAACTACAACCCGCTGGCCAAGCAGAAGGCCGCGGCCAAGCTCTCGCGCATCCCCGTCAAGGTGATCCAGGGCGGCGAAGTGCTCAAGAAGCCGGACTGGATCCGCGTGAAGGCCGGCAGCCCCACCACGCGCTTCTACGAGATCAAGCAGATCCTGCGCGAGAGCAACCTGCACACCGTCTGCGAAGAAGCCTCGTGCCCGAACATCGGCGAATGCTTCGGCAACGGCACGGCCACCTTCATGATCATGGGCGACAAGTGCACCCGGCGCTGCCCGTTCTGCGACGTGGGCCACGGCCGCCCCGACCCGCTCGACAAGGACGAGCCGCTCAACCTCGCGAAGACCATCGCGAAACTGCGCCTGAAGTACGTGGTGATCACCAGCGTCGACCGCGACGACCTGCGCGACGGCGGCAGCCAGCATTTCGTCGATTGCATCACCAACATCCGCGAGCTCTCGCCGATGACGCAGATCGAGATCCTGGTGCCCGACTTCCGCGGCCGCGACGACCGTGCGCTCGAGATCCTCAAGGCCGCACCGCCGGACGTGATGAACCACAACCTCGAGACCGCGCCGCGCCTCTACAAGGAAGCACGCCCCGGCAGCGACTACCAGTTCAGCCTGAACCTGCTGAAGAAGTTCAAGGCGCTGCACCCCGACGTGCCGACCAAGAGCGGCATCATGGTGGGCCTGGGCGAAACCGACGAAGAGATCCTGCAGGTGATGCGCGACATGCGCGCCCACGACATCGACATGCTGACCATCGGCCAGTACCTGTCACCGTCGGGCTCGCACCTGCCGGTGCGTCGCTATGTGCACCCGGACACCTTCAAGATGTTCGAGGAAGAGGCCTACAAGATGGGCTTCAGCCATGCGGCCGTGGGGGCGATGGTGCGGTCGAGCTATCACGCGGATCAGCAGGCGCACGCGGCTGGGGTGTAGGCAGATACGGCGGATCGACGTGTCGGTCGGAATCGCAGACGAGCGAGTGTCCTAAAGAGCTTCGGTACGGACTGTCAATGCCCCATTGCCAGGAGGTCGAACCGCGTCCTGGATGACAGGCATCACCTCTCCACCGTCAGCCGTGGCATCGACCGCGCAAAGTCTGCGAGATCCTTTGGGTAGACCAGATGTTCGCGGAAGGGCGCATCGTCCACGTCGTAGAGGTAGGCAACAGCCGCCGCCTCGAATGCCCAGTAGCCGAAGTAGCCCCCGGCACCCCGGGGCGACTGGTTCTTGTGACTGTTGTACCAGCCCGTGCCCTTCATGCCGAGGTACCACGCCTTGAGGAAAGCCCGATGTCTTCTTGCTTTTCTTCCATGGGGCGTTTTTTCAGCTGTGGCATCGAGCAAGATGCCGTACGGCACTTCGTGGTAGCCCGTCTCGAGGTAAGGGCGGTCTGGCAAATACGCTCCGAGGAAGTCTTCGACCAATGCATCGTTTTCGTCGGGGGCACCACCCTTGAACAGTGAGTGAACAACGGGGATCAGGTCTTCGCGATGCAGAAGAATCGCCAGCGATAACAGCGCCACCACTCGGACGTAGTCGTCTTTGTGCTTGAAGTCGAAGAGCGGCATCGCCGGCTCTTTTTCGTAGATGCGGTTGAAATCGGCGGCCTCCTTGTACGCCTGAACAATAGCGCCGAACTTTTTTCGCAACTCGTCAATCGGTTGGCCAGCGGTGTAGTCCCGCGACATCATTTCATACAGTTCGTCCGCCTTGCGAAGATGTTCGAGGCAGCGCATCTCGTCCGACAGATTGCCATGGAGAAGTGCGTGCTCTATGTCATTCATCGTGTGAGTGACATCAAACTCCTTCAAGAAGAGCTAATAGCTTTCATCCAGGAATTGCTGGCGCCGACTGAGGTGAAAAGGAGGGAGGGACGACTTAATCATGGCGTTGACGCTCCGGGAGAACCTGCATTTTGTGAGCTACGACTGAGCTCCTCGGCATTGAGTGGGCATCACCAAACTCTCTTGTGATCGTGTGCCCGGCCCGTCAGTGTCCCTCCGACTGATTGGCATCCCACTGCCAGAGGGTGGCGCCATAGTCGCTGTCTTCGATGACGGGCATGACCTCGCCGGCCTCGAAGTGGCGGCGGCTGCCGACCTTGGCGGGCGTGAACCACCAGCCGGCTTGGGGACACGGCTCACCGCCGGGGCGGCTGAGCTTGACCGACGTCGCGTCATTCGTTTCCAGCGGCGCATCCGGCGAACTGGTCCAGCGGTCTTCGGCGCGCAGCTTGCGGCCGTAGGCCACCAGGTCCTTCGGATACACCATGTGATCGATCGTGCGGTCGTCGAGGTCGAGCAGATAGCAGGTCGCACCGGCCTCGAAGGCCCAGTAGCCGTAGTAGAACGAACGGTCGTTCTCGATCTTGAGGTGGGCGTTGTACCAGCGCGCGCCGTCCTGGTGCTTGTACCAATTCTTCAGGTAGTCCTTGACCAAAGCGACGGCCTTGGCGTCATCGTCCTCGAAGTAGGCCTCGACCAGCGTGCTGTAAGGCTCATCGTGCAGCACCTCCCGCATGTCTTCCTGCGGGTCGTCCACGTAGGTCGAAATCAGCTGCTCGTACAACGCGTCGGCGTAGCGGTTGAAGACCATCGCCTTGACGATGCGCCTGGCCGAACGGGAGTCGCGCAGCATGATGGCGACGCTGAGCAGTTGCAGCGCGTTCTCGTACACGATCTGGTTGTCGAAATCGACGGCGCAGATTTCGAGGTGCGTGGTGACACCCTGCTGCTTGTCTTCCTCCGCGTACTTGTCCTTCAGGTACTGCCGATAGGGAATGTTCGCATCGTTCCAGCGCACGAACTCGTCCACGATGCCGGTGAGTTGAGGGGCCAACACATCGAGGTCGACACCCGCCGTGTAGTCGAGCATCCAGAGCCAGAATTTCACGTTGTACGCCGATTGCCTGGCAGCAACGGAACTCATGGTGCCGACTTTCTGCTCCTGCACGTCTTCGGTCGTGATCGCGATAGCCTCAAGCTGCTTGTTGCGAATGTTCTCGTACAACGCCTTGTAAAGATACTGCTGGCGCCGACGCAGGTGCATCTCGTCGGGTTCAGGCAGCAGGGAAGGCTTCTTGGGTTTGCTCATTGCTTTCTGCCCTTACGCGATGTGGGTGAGGTAGATGGCTGTTGTGTTTGAGGTTCCGATGACGGTTGTTGGGTCGGCGCCAGCGCCTTGACCCGGTCATAGCGTTCCGCCACCCCGTCAATCTCCGCAGCCGTGAAAATGTCCGATGGCGTGTGATCGGCCTTGTGCTGGTCGTGTAGCGCCAGATCGTAAGGGTCGCCGCCTGCCAGTTGGCGCCTCGCCACCTCGGCGCTGGCGACGACATGCTCAGGCATGCCAGGCGCCATGGCTTTCTTCAACGGCCCGCCCGCTGCTGACGTGTAGTCCCTGGGCGGGCTGGTGCCGGGGATTGCGAAGTAGACATAGACCCAGCGGTTGACTTCGTTATTCATCCAAAGCGAGCGCTCTACGCCGGCATGCAGCCACGCATCCGACATCTGCAACCCCTTCTTCGGCTGCGACAGCATGCACCACAGGGCCACCTGCCGCTCGGTCATGCTCCTGCGCGGTCCAGTGGATCGCCTCGCCCGCAAACACCGTGGCACTCGCGGGCGTGGCCATGTTCAGGCTCATGGCCGCRTCGAGCACCATGAGCGGCCGGGCGAAGGCGGGSACRGGGTCCTGGCTCTGCCGTGATTCCGCACCTTCTCCACCTTTGGGCTCCCGGGCATCCTGGCCGTTGACGCTGCCGGGGTAGTGGCCGTTCTTCTTCGGGTCGAGGTCGTCGATGAGCGGTTGCAGCAGCGCCGTCGCACCCAGCGCCAGCGCCTTGACGCCGCCGGCCGCGCCCGACAGGTTCTGCGCTTCGCGCAGCGCGCCCGCGAGCTGGCCGCACACGCTCGTTGTGTCCTGCACGCTGCCCGCWGCYCTCTCCTGGGCCAGYGTCGAAATCAGCAGGCCTGGCCCCGTGCCTTTTCTTGTGCCACCTCGAACTGAAATCTCAGAGCTTCGGTGCAGACTGATCGACGTCCCATTGCCAGAACGTCGAGCCGTAGTCACTGCCCTCGATGACCGGCATCACATCACCTTGTTTGAAATAACGCCGACTTCCCTTCAGTGCAGGCGTGAACCACCAGCCTGCTTGTGGGCACGCCTCGCCGCCGGGTGTGCGGCCCGGGCCTGACGGTAAGGCTTCTGTTCGATGCTCGCGCGCCCAATCCACAAGGTCCTTCGGATAGACCAAATGGTCACGATAGCTGCTGTCGTCGAGGTCCCACAGCACCGTGACCAATGCCGCCTCGAAGGCCCAGTAACCGAAGTACGACGAGCCCTCCTTGTCAGTGTGCGTGCCGTGCCAATAGCAGTCCTTCATGTTCTTGTACCAGCCGTCCAGGAATTCCTTGACCAGTGCGGGGCGGTCCTCGGCATGCTCTGCGATCACGGCCTTGCCCAACGGGGCATAAGGCGCAAGGTGCAGGATGTAGCGCCCCGGGTCTTCCATCGCGCCCGTGAGCTTGCCCACGATCTGTTCGAAGAGGGTGTCACGGCCCCGGCTGAATTCGCGGCCGATGTCCAGCCAACTCAGAACCTTGGGTACCAAATCGGCATGGCCCAGCAGCTTGCACAGGGCCAGAAGCCACATGACATATACGTAGGCCTCGATCTGCGTGATGGTGAGGGTGCGAGCTTCGCTTGGAGGCGGATTGTTGAAAGGGATGTATCGGTCAAATGCTTCGATGACGGAGGGAAGCTCGCGTGACAAGCTCTCGATAGGGCGGCCTGCGGTGTAGCGAAGGATGAGGAGTTCAAGGGAATAGGTTGCCGCCATCCAAGCGGATTTGCGTCGTGCTTCCTCGCGGAGATCCGGGTTGCCAACTCTTTCGGTGTAGCGTCGAATTCCGAATGTCAGATCGTCATCCCGTTCATTCGCGTGCGACTCGCTCAGGAATTTTTGCCGTCGCATGTCCTTGAATGCCATGTTGTAGTGCCCTTTTCAGATATTGCCGCCAGCGCTTCCTAGGCTTTTGCGCGGTTTTGGTCTCTTGCTTTCCAAGTCCATCCCTGATGCGATCACATCAATGAGCACGTACAGCTTTGCGTTGCTCCCGACAGGGCCAGGCAAGCAGACGAAAATCCAACGGGCGTAACCTGCGTCCTCTATCTGCTCAGCTTTTGCCTGTCGAAAGTCCCTGTTGGCGGCCTTTGGGTATTGCCTATTCAACGCCTGTGGAATGCGCGGCTCCGTCCAGTCGGCCCCCATCTGCCGCCCATCACAAGTGTTCTTCAGCCGATTCTTCGTCTCATCCTTGATCCCCTCGGTGTCCTTCTCATCGAACCCCTTTGCAATGTTCTTGGCCTCGAACACCACGAACTTCGGATAGGTGCTCTGCGGCGGCTTGCCCGCAAAGTCGTAGCGCGTTTGTGGCGGCTTGGCATTTGGCGGGATAAAGACCAGCTTGCCCGGCTTGGGTTGCGTCACCTGCGTGGGCATCGGGTTGGGCTGGTCGCCGGGTTCGTGCTTCTCGAATAGTCCATCGAGCCCGCGCCCTTTGGGTGGATCGACCAAGCGCTTGTAAAGCAGCGCCTGCTCCATCAGCACGTAGCCGTCGTTCTCGCACTCAGCGCCGTTTTTCTGATTCTCTTCCTTCTGCGCCTTGCAGCGGTTGTTGGTTGTGTCGGTGTCGACCAGTGGTTTGGGCTCATCCAACGGCACCACGATCTCCGTGGGCGCGTCTTGCGGGGCGAGCTGGGGCCTGGCGCCGCCTTGAGGATCGGCCGGGGGTACTGCCGGCGCCGGGACTGGTGGGCGTCTGGGTGTGTCACCAGGGATCATCAATGGGACCAGCACGATGAGCCAGGGGTAGCGCAACAAGTAACGCAGCAAACTCTTTTCTGCCGCCTGCGCACCGGCCGGCGGCACGGGCGGCGGCACCAACCGCAGATTGGGCTTGGGCCGCGGCATGCGCGGATCATTGGCCGGCACGTCCGTGACCGGCCCGCCTGGCGGCACAGGCATCGGGTTAGCCTGCGCCAGCAGCACCGGCTCGCCCCAGGCGGCTCCCTGCAACGCCTTGTCCTGCGCCTGCACGATGTCCGCCCAGGCCTTTATCTCGCTTTGTGCCTTCGTCTTGGCGCCACCCCAGTCGAAGGACTCCACATAATGGCGCGCATCGCCATAGCTCTGACTGTGCATGAAGGCCTGCAACTCGCTCCAGGGTTGCCCTTGAGCGGCCATCTGCATCAAGGTGCAGGCCGCGCCGTAGCTAGGCATGAAACCGCCGAAGTACCAGCCCAATTGATCGGCGACCTGCGAGCGTTCGCCGCCACTCAGCACGTAGCTCAGGAAGTCCCGCGTCAGGTGCAGAAAGTCATCGTCGTTATGGAAACCCTTGACGCGCGACAGCCACTGGCCCGCGACCGCTTTGGCTGCGTCCGTTTGCCGGATGGCCTCCACGGGATAGAAGAGCCCCAGAAAGCGTTCGACCTCCACCACCGCCATGCGAACGGCATCCGACAGGTTCGGCTTGACCTGCTGAATAGGAATGGTGCGGGGAATCACGACATCAGCCCCTTCACCAGCGCAATGGCCGCATCGGCATCGCCGGCTGTACCGAAACGGTCATTCGGCCGCTTCGATTCGCCATCCCACTTGCGCTCGTCCTCGCCCCAGACGACTTTCGCCGATCCCGGC
>NZ_JBFUHN010000115.1:0-15403 GCF_056402375.1 Variovorax sp. P4_B10
GCTCGGGAAAGAGCTGCGTGCGCTCCTGCGTGGTGACCGCGATCGCGCGCATCTTGCCGGCCTTCACCGTGGCGAGCCCCGCGGCGAGGTCGACCACCATCATCGACACCTGTCCGCCGATCAGGTCGGCAATGGCCGGCGGCGTGCTCTTGTAGGGCACATGCAGCATCGGGATGCCGCTCATGCGCGACAAGGTGGCGCCGCACACGATGCCGGTGCTGTTGCCGCTCGCATAGGTCAGCTTGCCGGGATTGGCACGGCCCCAGGCCAGCAGCTCGGCCACGCTCTTCACCGGCAGGTTGTTGTTGACCACCAGCATGAACGGCAGGTTGCCCATGCGGCTCACCGGCGCGAAGTCCTTCACCGGGTCGTAGGGCAGGTGCTTCATCAGGCTCGGGTTGGCCGAGTGCGTGGTGTTGGTGGTCATGAACAGCGTGTAGCCGTCGGGTGCCGCCTTCGCCACCGCCTCCGCGCCGATCACGCCGTTGGCACCCGCCTTGTTGTCGACGATGACCGAGCCCTTGAGCACCTCGCCCAGCATCTGGCCCGTGATGCGCGCCACCGCGTCGGTGCCGCTGCCGGCCGCGAAGGGCACGACCAGCCGGATGGGCTGCTTCGGGTAGCCGCCCTCCTGCGCAAAGGCCCAGGGGGCCGCGCCCGCGAGGCCTGCTGCGGCACCGATGGAAATAAAGCGGCGGCGGCTTGCCACCGCGACTGTTTCTGTCGCGTTCTTCGTCTGCATGCTGTCTTGTCTCCGGGGTTGTTGTCGTTCAGGGCCGGATCACGCGCTCCGGCGATTCCTCGTACGGCGGGCTGTAGATCACCAGCACGCGCACCGGCTCGTCGCTCACCACCGTGAAGGTGTGCATCGCGTCGGCCGGAAAAAAGCAGCTGTCGCCGGGGTGCAGCTCCTGCCGTTGGCCGTCCACCTCGGCGACCGCGCGGCCTTCGAGCATGTAGCAGACCTGTTCGATGCCCGGGTGCGCATGCGGCAGCGCGCCCTTGCCCTTCTGGATGTGGCCGACCAGCACCTCGAGCTGCTTCGCGCCCACGGTCTCGGGGCCGATCAGCCGCTTGTTCAGCGTGCCGGTGTGGTTGGCCGGGTGGTAGCCGGCGATGTCGGCTTCTCGAACGAAGTAGCGGGGCGTGATGGTCATCGGGGGGTCTCGGTCTTGGGTTCGATCGCGAGGCAGGCGGAACGCAGCATCGCGGCAATGTCCTCGATGCGCGCTTCCATGCGGTAGCGCGGTCCGGCGACCGAGATCGCATAGGCCTCGCCGCCGATGCGCAGCGGCCATGCGAGGCCGATCAGATCGGGAATGCTCTCGCCGAGGTTGCCGTACCAGCCCCGCGCCACGGAACGCTGGAGCTCGGCCTCGATGGCGTCGGCGGTGGTGAGCGTGGCGTCGGTCAGCGGCGCCAGCGTCATGCCGTCGAGCAGCTTGCGGCGCGCCTCGGGTGCCAGCGTGGACAGCAGCGCGCGGCCCAGCGAGTTGGCGTAGGCCGGGCGCGTCTCGCCCGACTCGGCCGAATAGCGAATGCTCTGCGGCGCGTTCAGCACCTCGAGGTAGACCACCTGGCCCGCGTCGCGGAACTTGCCGAACACCACGGTTTCGCGCGCGGCGTCGCGAAGTTCTTCCAGCGTGGCTTTCACCCGGTCGAGCACCGGGTCGTGGGCGGCGATCACCTGCGCCATCGCGAGCAGCCGGCCCGTCGGGTAGTAGCCCTGGCGGCGGCCGGTTTCGTACATGTAGCCCTGCTCTTCGAGCGTGCGGATCAGGCCGAGGCAGCTCGATACCGGCATGTCGAGCAGCCGCGCCATCTCGGACAGCGCAAGCGGCTGCTTCTCCCGGGCGAAGAGCTCGACGATCTCGATCACGCGAAACGCTGTTTTCACAACCATGAATTAATTTTCACATTTGTGAAAAACAAAAGCTTCAGGGTTTCCCCTGCCAGCGCCTCATTTCAGTTTTCCACCACGCTGGCGCGAGACCCGCGACGCATGAAACTGGCACGAAGTGTGTGAAGGCCTGGGGGGCGCTTTTTCGGGGTGCGTGCACAGGACACCGGGTGCTCCCCTCCGCGAATGTCCCCCGCTTCGCTCCTCCTTTATTTCGCTGCGGGGAGCACCCGGTGCCCTGCGCACGAGGAACGCAGCGCTTGTGCGAGCCGATCAACCAGTGCTCTGAGCGATCACGCCGATGGTGTGCTCTGCGCAGCGAAATAAAGGAGGAGGCCTGCGGCCTTAGGCCGCGCCGGGGGACATTCGCGGAGCCGCGCACACCGTCGGCGGGATCCCGCCCACAGTGACACGCATTCCCCACCCCCACCCGGCATCGACCAGAAAAGCCCGGTTTCATTTCAGTTTTCCATCACGCATGGGCACATGCCCCATGGACCCATGACGAGTGAAACTGAGCGAGGTACTTTTGTTTGGAGTGCGGCTCCGCCGCCCCCCCGTGATGCATTGCGTCAGTACCCGCGCGTCGGATCGACCACGCCGCTGACCGGCAGGCCCTGCTCCATCGCGCGGATCTTTCCGGCGATCTGGGTGACGGACTCCTCGCGCAGCGTGCGCGCCGAGCCGTGCGGCGTCACGGTGATCCTGGGGTGGCGCCAGAAGGCATGGTCGGCCGGCAGCGGCTCGACCTGGAACACGTCGAGCGTGGCGCCCGCGAGTTCGCCGGCGTCGAGCATCGGGATCAGGTCGTCTTCCACCAGGTGCGCCCCGCGCGCGATGCTGATCAGATAGCCGCCCGGCAGCAGCTTGCCGAGCGTCTTGCGGCTGAGGATGCCGCGCGTGGCCTCGGTCAGCGGCAGCAGGTTCACGAGCACGCGCGTGGACGACAGGAACGCGTCGAACTGCGCCTCGCCGCTGAACACCTTCACGCCATCGACAACCTTCGGCGAGCGGCTCCAGCCCAGCACCGGAAACTCGAACTGTGCAACGGCCTTGGCGACGCGTTCGCCAAGCACGCCCAGCCCCATGATGCCGACCGGAAAATCGCGCCGCAGTTTCGGCTTGCGATAGCTCCAGCGGCCTTCGCGCGCATCGGCCTCGTAGGCGTCGAACTCGCGGAAGTGGCGGATCAGCGTGTGGCACACATACTCGGCCATCTGCACCGACATGCCGGCGTCGTCGAGCCGCACGATGCGCGTGTGCGCCGGCACCTTCAGCTTGAGCAGCGCATCGACGCCCGCGCCGATGTTGAAGAGGCCCCGCAGCTTCGGCTGCTGGTCGAGAAACTCCTGCGGCGGCGCCCAGACGACGGCATGGTCGGCCTGCGGGGCACCGGGCTTCCAGGCTTCGATGACGGCATCGGGGAGTTCGGCCTGCAGGCCTTCGATCCAGGGGTCTGGGCGGTTGTCGGTGAGGTAGACGGTGATTCGCATGGAACGAATCTTAGTGAGGGCGCTAACGCGGCGTGCATGGATGGCTATGCTCGGACGCCAGCGAACCCACCCACCCGAACTCATGAGGAGACCGCCATGATCAAAGTCAGCGTGATGTACCCCTACACGGCAGACGCCCGTTTCGACCACGACTACTACCGCGACAAGCACATGCCGCTGCTGAAGGCGCGCATGGGCGATGCCTGCCTCTCGTACACCATCGACAAGGGCCTGGCCGGCGGCGCGCCGGGCTCGCCGCCCACCTACGTCGGCATGTGCCACGTGTTCTGCGAGTCCGCCGAGGCATTCCAGAAGGCGTTCGGGCCGCATGCGAAGGAGATCCTGGGCGACATCAGAAACTACACCGACATCGCGCCGGTGATGCAGGTCAGCGAAGTGGTGGTGGGCTGAACACCCATCGACCACGTTGCGCTCAGAGCACCGGGCGCGTCTGCTGAACCCAGAGTTGAACTGACGGCCGCTGCCACTGCAGCGCGGCATACGACGCCAGCCGAGCCGGCACCGCGTCGCCGTTGAAGACCAGTCGGTTCAGCATCAGCGCCAGATCGACATCGGCGATGGACCACGCGCCGAACAGGTTCTCCGCGTCGGCAGGAAGCAGCGACTCGGCAACATGGAAGAGCGTTTGCGCGGAGGCGAGCGCAGCCGCGGAGAGCGGCGCACTCGACGGCCCGTAGAACACGACCTCGGTCTGGCGCTCCTGCCGGATCGGCATCAGGTCGCTGCGCAACCAGGCCTGGACCTGGCGCGCCCTCGCCCTGCTGCGGGGCTCCGCCGGATACAGCGCCACGCCCGGAAAGACTTCGTCCACGTACTCGGTGATCGCGGACGACTCCGACAACGTGAAGTCGCCATGCCTCAACGTCGGCACGCGCTGCGTCAGCGACAGGTCCGAAAAGGCGGTCGCCCGGTGCTCGAGCGCCGCGAGGTCGACCGTCGACATCTCGAATGGCAACTTCTTTTCGTGGAGCGCGACGAACACCGACATGGCGTAGGGGCTGGTGAACTGGGCGTCCACATAGAGACGAAGTGGGTCCTGCATCAGGAAGGGCTCCTCGGAAGTCAAACGGCAATACGAGGAGCCCAGTTTCTCACGCCGCCCTGGCGCGCCGGCGACGCCACAGCACCCGCACCAGCCACGCCAACGGCAGGCCCACCAGCAACAGCCACGGCAACACCGCCGCCAGGAAGGTGATGAGCACGCCCACGCTTTCCGCCAGCACGGAGCCGGCTTCCCGCAGCGCACGCATCATCGGGTTGTAGCTGCGGCCACTTTGCACCAGCGTGCGGCTCGGCGTGAACTGGATCTGGATGTGCTGCTTGCTCGTCTGCTGCGCCAGCACCTTGCGCTGCGTGGCGATGGCGTCGAGCTCGGCCTGCGTGTCGGACAGCGTGCGCTGGATCGCCAGCAGATCGGCCATGGTGCGCTTGGTGACGGTGTCGCGCAGCATCAGCCGCAGGCTGTCGCGGAACTCGACGCGGTTCTTGATGCGCGCCTCGACGTCGATCACCTCGGCGGTCTTGTCTTCGCTCGTGGTGTTCTGCGACACCACCTTGGCCACGCCGGCCAGACCGCTGAGCAGCTTGTCGACGTCGGCCGGCGCCACGCGCATTTCCAGCATGGCGTTGCCGGGCTGCTGCGGCGTCTCGCGCAGCAGCGAAGACGACAACAGCTCGCATTGCAGCGTGCCGCAGAGGTCGCGCACCTTGCCCCAGGCGTCGGCCAGTTGCTCGGGCGGCACTTCGACGTTCAGGTCCTGCCGCACTGCGAGATAGCGCTGCAGCGGCGCCTCCTGGGCCTGGCCAGCGCTGGCGGCAGCTTCTTCGGCTTGCGGTGCGGAGCGGGCCCGGTCCTTCGTCGCCATGCCGCCGGCATAGCCTGCGGCTGCGGGCATGGAGGCTGGCGGCGGGGCCGCGTCAAGCGAAGCGAACTCGCTCCTCTGGCCGCAACCGGCCAGCGAGAGCGCAGCCGCCAGGGCCAGCGTGGCGATGCCCGTGCGGCGACGGGCGAGGCGAGGCGAAACGAAGAGCTTGCGATACGTCATGAAAGTCCCTTGAAGCAATGACTACCGCAGCTGATACGGGCGAGACCCCGCAACGGGGTTAAGCCGTTGCCGTGGCCATTCGCAACAATTCGTCGCCTTCGGCCACCTGCTCGCCGGGCGTGAACATCAGTTCTTCCACGGTGCCATCGGCAGGCGCCGCGATGGTGTGCTCCATTTTCATGGCCTCCATCACCGCCAGCGGCTGGCCGCGGCTGACCTTGTCGCCCGCCTTGACGGCGAAGGACACGACCTTGCCCGGCATCGGCGCGGTGAGCCGGCCGCCCTCGGCGTGGGTGTCGCCCGCGTGGGCGAGGCGGTCGATGGCGGTGATCTTCGTGGCGCCCTTCGAGGCGAACACATGGGCCGTCACATCGTCGAGGTGCACGTCGAGCGTCTGGCGCGAACCCGCGAACTCGACCTCGAACTCGCCCGACGGGAACTGGCCCACGGTCAGCGGTCCCTCGACGCCGCCGACTTCCAGCCACAGGCCGCCATTGCGCCTGTAGGTCAGCAAGGCCGTCTGCTCGGCACCGCGGAACTCGAAGTCGAAGTGGCGCCGGTATTCGCCATGGGAGCGCCAGCCGTCGCGCCGCTCGAACGGGTCGGGCACGCCGGTCGGCCG
This sequence comes from Variovorax sp. P4_B10, assembly GCF_056402375.1. Lineage (NCBI taxonomy): Bacteria > Pseudomonadati > Pseudomonadota > Betaproteobacteria > Burkholderiales > Comamonadaceae > Variovorax > Variovorax sp. P4_B10. Next base: position 6,082 of record NZ_JBFUHN010000115.1, read on the forward strand.
CTCGGTGATCAGCGTGCGCGTGATGGCGGCGGYGGCGGCCAGCGGCAGGCCCAGTGCCTCGCGGTCGAACAGCACGGTGCGCTCACGCTCGATCAGCGCGGTATCGAGATTGGCTTTCGAAAACGATTCGGTCGCCAGGATGCCGCGCAGGAACTGCACGTTGGTCGCTACGCCCACGATCTGCACCTGCGCCAGCGCGGCGTCGAGCCGGGCCAGCGCCTCGGCGCGCGTGCTGCCGTGCACGATCAGCTTGGCGATCATCGAGTCGTAGAAGGGCGAGATCTCGCCACCCTCGCGCACGCCGTCGTCGATGCGCACGCGGCTGCGCTGGAAGGCCGTGGCAGCAGGCTTGCGGTACACGCGCAGCGTGCCGGTGGCCGGCAGGAAGTTGTTGTCTGGGTTCTCGGCACAGATGCGCGCCTCGATGGCGTGGCCGTGGATCTGCAGGTCCGCCTGCTTCGCGGGCAGCGTCTCGCCCGAGGCCACGCGCAATTGCCATTCGACGAGATCGAGGCCGGTGATGGCTTCGGTCACCGGGTGCTCCACCTGCAGGCGGGTGTTCATCTCCATGAAGAAGAAGTTCATCTCGCCGCCTTCGCGCTGCTCGACGATGAACTCCACCGTGCCTGCGCCCACGTAGTGCACGGCACGCGCCGCAGCCACGGCGGCCTCGCCCATCTGCTTGCGCATCGCCTCGGTCATGCCGGGTGCGGGCGCTTCCTCGAGCACCTTCTGGTGCCGGCGCTGCACCGAGCAGTCGCGCTCGAACAGGTACACGTAGTTGCCGCGCGTGTCGCCGAACACCTGGATCTCGATGTGGCGCGGGCGCTGCACGTACTTCTCGATCAGCACTGCGTCGTCGCCGAAGCTGTTGATGGCCTCGCGCTGGCACGACGCCAGCGCCGCGGCAAAATCTTCCGCCTTGTCGACCGCGCGCATGCCCTTGCCGCCGCCGCCCGCGCTGGCCTTGATGAGCACCGGATAGCCGATGCGGTCGGCCTCGCGCTGCAGCAGCGCCGGGTTCTGGTCATGGCCGTGGTAGCCGGGCACCAGCGGCACGCCGGCCTTTTCCATCAGCTGCTTCGACTCGGCCTTCAGGCCCATGGCCTTGATCGCCGAAGGCGGCGGGCCGATGAAGACCAGCCCCGCGTCGGCGCAGGCCTGCGCGAACTCTTCGTTCTCGCTCAGGAAGCCATAGCCCGGGTGCACGGCCTCGGCGCCCGTGGCCTTGGCCGCTTCGAGGATCTTTTCCCAGCGCAGGTAGCTGTCCTTGGGCGCGCTGCCGCCGAGGTACACCGACTCGTCGCAGGCGCGCACATGGTTGGCATGCGCGTCGGCATCGGAGTACACGGCCACGGTGCGGATCGCCATGCGGCGGGCGGTTGCGGCAACGCGGCAAGCGATTTCACCGCGATTGGCGATAAGGATCTTCTTAAACATGGTGGACTTTCGCGGTGAAATCGCTTGAGCACGCTGCGCGTGCCATGCGATTTGGCTTCGCCGCTGCGCCGCTTTGCGGCTGGTCGCCACGGTTGGCGATCAGGATCTTCTTAAACATTCGGAGTGTCTCCCGGAGGATTCTTTTTCAGTTGAAACGCAGGCACGACGCCCGGATCGGGCCGGCCGCTGAAGATACGGGCCACGCGGCCGAACAGCGCCTTCAGAAAACGCCAGCTCTTGCGGATGAGCCACACGCTGAGCACCAGCACGAAGACGAACAACACCAGGAAGACCAGCGGATGCGCCACCGCAAGCCACAGCCCCGCGGGCACCATGGTGTCCTCGACCAGCGAGGCGCCCACATTGGAGAACGGTTCGGGCGAGGTGTTGATGGCCGCGCGCGTCGTGGCCTTGGCCGCATGCGCCGTGGCCGCAAAGCTGCCGCCGAGCAGCGCGGCGACGATGGCCATCGCGCCATGGTCGGCGCCGAACACGCTGGCCGCGAGCGCTGCGCCGGCGGGAATGCGGATGGCGGTGTGCACCACATCCCACAGCGAATCGAGGCCCGGAATCTTGTCGGCGAAGAATTCGACGAACACCATGAACCCGCTGGCCGCGATGACCACCGGGTGCGCCAGCAACTGCAGCCCGCTCGGCAGCGGCACCCAGCCGAAGTAGCCGACCAGGCCGGTCAGCAGCACGACGAGGTAGAGGCGCACGCCGCTGGCCCAGCCGATGGCCGCGGCCAGCGCGAGCAGTTGGGGCATGTCGAGCGCGTTCATGGTGGTGCTTCCTTTTCAGCCTGCGAGCCAGCCTGGCTTGCGCTTCTGCAGGAACGCCTGGACGCCTTCGCGGCCTTCCTCGCTGGCTCGAATATCCGCGATGCCTTCGACCGTCTTCGCGATCAACGCATCGTCGATTTCACGGCCGTCCACGTCGGCGATCAACTGCTTGCAGGCKCGGACCGCGGCAGGGCTGGCACCGGTGAGCGCCTTCACGAGTTCGTCGACCTTGGCATCGAGCGCATCCGCAGCCACCACCTCATGCACGAAGCCGATGCGATGCGCCTCGGAGGCGGCGAAACGCTCGGCCGTGAGGAAGTAGCGCTGCGAGGCCCGCGTGCCCATCGCACGCAGCACATACGGGCTGATGGTGGCCGGCACGAGGCCGATCTTGACCTCGCTCAGGCAGTACCAGGCGGTGTCCACGCTCACCGCCATGTCGCAGGCCGCGACCAGCCCCATGCCGCCCGCATACACATCGCCCTGCACCCGCGCGATGGTGGGCTTGGGGCATTCGGCGATGGTGCGCAGCATGTCGGCCAGCTTGCCCGCGTCGGCGATGTTCTCGTCGCGCGTGTAGTCGGCCATGCGGCGCATCCAGTTGAGGTTCGCGCCGGCGCAGAAGGCCGGGCCGTTCGCGCCGAGCACGATGGCTTTCACCTGCGGCGCGGCGCCGGCTTCGGTGAAGGCCTGCGTCAGCTCGGCGATCACGATGTCGTCGAAGGCGTTGCGCGCGTCGGGCTGGTCGAGCCAGATGCGTGCGACAGCGCCGTCGATCGCGAGGTTCAGCTTGGTGAAAGTGCTCATGCCTCGCCCCTCGTCACATGCGGAAGATGCCGAACTTCGGCTCGGGAATCGGTGCATTGCGCGCAGCCGCCAACCCCAGCGCCAGCACCCGCCGCGTGTCGGCCGGATCGATGATTCCGTCGTCCCACAGCCGCGCGGTGGCGTAGTAGGGGTGGCCCTGGTCTTCGTACTGCTGCCGGATCGGTGCCTTGAAGGCCTCTTCCTCGTCCTTGCTCCAGTTGCCGCCCTTGAGCTCGATGCCGTCGCGCTTCACCGTGGCCAGCACGCTCGCGGCCTGCTCGCCGCCCATCACGCTGATGCGCGCGTTGGGCCACATCCAGAGAAAGCGCGGGCTGTAGGCGCGTCCGCACATGCCGTAGTTGCCGGCGCCGAAGCTGCCGCCGATGATGATCGTGAACTTGGGCACGTTGGCGGTGGCCACGGCCGTGACCATCTTCGCGCCGTGGCGCGCGATGCCTTCGTTCTCGTACTTGCGGCCGACCATGAAGCCGGTGATGTTCTGCAGGAAAACCAGCGGAATCTTGCGATGGCAGCACAACTCGATGAAATGCGCGCCCTTCTGCGCCGACTCGCTGAACAGGATGCCGTTGTTGGCGATGATGCCGACGGGCATGCCTTCGATCTCGGCGAAGCCGCAGACCAGCGTGGCACCGAAGCGGGCCTTGAACTCGTGGAACTCGCTGCCGTCGACGATGCGCGCAATGATCTCGCGCACATCGAAGGGCTTGCGCGTGTCGGTGGGGATCACACCGTAGAGCTCTTCGCGCGGGAACTCGGGCGGACGTCCTGCAGCCCCCCCGGCCGCCGGCTGCCCCGCGGCCTTCGCGTTGAGGTTGGCCACCGCCGAACGCGCGAGCGCCAGTGCATGCAGGTCGTTCTGCGCCAGATGGTCCACCACGCCCGACAGGCGCGTGTGCACATCGCCGCCGCCCAGGTCTTCGGCCGTGACGATCTCGCCGGTGGCCGCTTTCACGAGCGGCGGGCCGCCCAGGAAGATGGTGCCCTGGTTCTTCACGATGATCGATTCGTCGCTCATCGCCGGCACATACGCGCCGCCCGCCGTGCACGAGCCCATGACCACCGCGATCTGCGGAATGCCCTGGGCGCTCATGTTGGCCTGGTTGTAGAAGATGCGGCCGAAGTGGTCGCGGTCGGGGAACACCTCGTCCTGGTTCGGCAGGTTGGCGCCGCCCGAGTCGACGAGGTAGATGCAGGGCAGGCGGTTCTGCTCGGCGATCTCCTGCGCGCGCAGGTGCTTCTTCACCGTCATCGGGTAGTAGGTGCCGCCCTTCACGGTCGCGTCGTTGCAGACGATCATGCAGTCGACACCGTTCACGCGGCCGATGCCCGCGATGATGCCGGCGCCGGGCGCGGACTCTGCCCCCTTGGCATCGAGGTACATCGCATGCGCGGCCAGCGGCGCGATCTCGAGGAAGGGCGTGCCCGGGTCCAGCAGCTCGGCCACCCGGTCGCGCGGCAGCAGCTTGCCCCGCGCCGTGTGCTTGGCGCGCGCGGCCTCGCCGCCGCCCTGCTCCACTTTCGCGAACTGCGCGTGCAGGTCATCGACCAATGCGCGCATCGCGGCTGCGTTGGCCTGAAAGTCGGCCGAACGGGCGTTGAGTTTGGTTTCGAGTTTGCTCATGCTGTCTTTTCTTGCGTGAGGCCGAGTTGTTCGGTCATGGCGTCGCGGATCTTGAATTTCTGGATCTTGCCGGTCACCGTCATCGGGAACTCGGTGACGAACTGGATGTACTTCGGCACCTTGTAGTGCGCGATCTGGCCCTTGCAGAAATCGCGGATCTCGGTGTCGGTCGCGGTCTGGCCGGGCTTGACGATGATCCAGGCGCAGAGCTCCTCGCCGTATTTCTTGTCGGGCAGGCCGACCACCTGCACGTCCTGCACCTTCGGGTGGCGGTACAGGAATTCCTCGATCTCGCGCGGGTAGATGTTCTCGCCGCCGCGGATCACCAGGTCCTTGATGCGGCCGACGATGTTGACGTAGCCCTCGGCGTCCATGGTGGCGAGGTCGCCGGTGTGCATCCAGTGCTCGGCGTCGATGGCCTCGCGTGTCCTGGGCTCGTCTTCCCAGTAGCCATGCATGACCGAGTAGCCGCGCGTGCAGAGCTCGCCCGACTGGCCGGGCGGCATGACCGCGCCGGTCTCGGGGTCGATGATCTTCACTTCGATGTGCGGCTGCACGGTGCCCACTGTCGACACGCGCTTGTCGAGCGGCGTGTCGGTGCTGCTCTGGCAGCTCACCGGGCTGGTCTCGGTCATGCCGTAGGCGATGGTGATCTCGCCCAGGTGCATCTGGTCGACCACGCGCTTCATCACCTCGATGGGGCACGGCGAGCCGGCCATGATGCCGGTGCGCAGCGTGGAGAGGTCGAACTCCTTGAAGCGCGGATGGTCGAGCTCGGCAATGAACATCGTGGGCACGCCATGCAGGCCGGTGCATTTCTCGGCCTGCACGGTCTCCAGCACGGTGAGCGGGTCGAAACCGTCGTTCGGGTACACGATGGCCGAGCCGTGCGTGAGGCAGGCCAGGTTGCCGAGCACCATGCCGAAGCAGTGGTAGAGCGGGACCGGGATGCACAGCTTGTCGGACGGCGACAGCTTCATGCATTCGCCGATGAAGAAGCCGTTGTTGAGGATGTTGCGGTGCGTGAGCGTCGCGCCCTTGGGAAAGCCCGTGGTGCCGCTGGTGAACTGGATGTTGATCGGGTCGGTGGCCTTCAGCGTCTTCTGGACCTGCGCCACGCGCGGGTCGGCCGCATCGCCGCTCGCGAGCAGCTGGCTGAAGCGCCGCATGCCCGGCTCTTCCACGTCCGCAGCGGCCTTGCCGTCGATCCAGAAGGTGTGCTGCAGCTGCGGCAGGCGTTTCGGGCCCAGCTCGCGCAGCATGCCGAGGTAGTCGCTGGTCTTGAACTGCGCCATCGTCACCAGCACCTTGCAGCCGACCTTGTTGAGCGCGTACTCGAGCTCGGAAGTGCGGTAGGCCGGGTTGATGTTGACGAGGATCAGGCCGGCCTTGGCGGTCGCGATCTGCATCAGCACCCAGGGAGCGTTGTTGTGCGACCAGATGCCGACGCGGTCGCCGGGCACGAGGCCCAGGTTCAGCAATGCGCTCGCGAGGCGGTTCGATTCGGCCTGCAGCTCGCGGTACGTGAAGCGCTTGCCCTCGTGGCGGCTGATGAGGGCTTCACGGTCGGGCTGCTTCGCGACCATGTCGTCGAAGAAGTCGCCGATCGTCTGCTCGATCAGCGGGACGTCGGTGGCGCCTTGGGCCATGCTCTGCGTCAGTGGCATCGTCTTGTCTCCTGGTCTTGCCCCCTCTCCCTGTGGGAGAGGGTTGGGGTGAGGGCGCTCGGCCTGGAATACGGGGCAGCGCTCGACTCGATCGCTGCTGCCCTCACCCCAGCCCTCTCCCAGAGGGAGAGGGAGGAAGAAGGGGCAGCACGCTTCATCCTATGCAGTTTCCGAGAACAGCTCGCGGCCGATCAGCATGCGGCGGATCTCGCTCGTGCCCGCGCCGATCTCGTACAGCTTGGCATCGCGCCACAGCCGCTCGACCGGAAAGTCCTTGGTGTAGCCCACGCCGCCCAGCGCCTGGATCGCCTCGCCGGCCATCCATGTCGCCTTCTCGGCCGAGTAGAGAATCGCGCCGGCGGCATCCTTGCGGAAGGTGCGCGCATGGTCGTTGCGGTCGCAGGCCTTGCCCACGGCGTACACGTAGGCACGCGTGGCCTGCCACGTCGAGTACATGTCCGCCAGCTTGCCCTGCATCAGCTGGAACTCGCCGATGCTCTGGCCGAACTGCTTGCGCTCGTGGATGAAGGGCAGCACGGAATCCATGCACGCCGCCATGATGCCCAGCGGGCCACCTGACAGCACCGCGCGTTCGTAGTCGAGGCCGCTCATCAGCACCTTGGCGCCCATGCCTTCGCCGCCGAGCACGTTCTCTTCCGGCACTTCGCAGTTGTCGAAGAACAGCGGGTAGGTGTTGGAGCCGCGCATGCCGAGCTTGTCGAGCTTGGTGCCGGCCGAGAAGCCCTTGAAGTTCTTCTCGACGATGAAAGCGGTCATGCCGCGCGCGCCCATCTCGGGCTCGGTCTTGGCGTAGATCACCAGCGTGTCGGCGTCGCCGCCATTGGTGATCCACATCTTGCCGCCGTTGAGCACGTAATAGCCGCTCTTCTTCTCGGCCTTGAGCTTCATGCTCACCACGTCGGAGCCGGCGTTGGGCTCGCTCATGGCCAGCGCACCGACGTGCTCGCCGCTCACCAGCTTGGGCAGGTATTTCTTCTTCTGCGCGTCGCTGYCGTTGCGGTGGATCTGGTTCACGCACAGGTTGGAGTGCGCGCCGTACGAGAGGCCCACCGAGGCCGAGGCGCGCGAGACTTCCTCCATGGCCACGATGTGGGCCAGGTAGCCGAGCTCGGTGCCGCCGAACTCTTCCTTCACCGTCATGCCGTGCAGGCCAAGCTCGCCGAGCTTCTGCCACAGGTCGTGCGGGAACAGGTTGTCGCGGTCGATGTCCGCGGCGCGGGGGGCGATTTCGTTGGCGGCGAAGTCCTGGATGGCGCTGCGCAGCGAGTCGATGGTGTCGCCCAGGTCGAAGTTCAGGCCGGGATCGTGCATGTGTCTTGTCTCCTCTGAGGGGTCGGCGTGCAGGGCTGCCCACGCGGAATGGCGCTTGGAAGAAACGCAGCTTACGCCTCGCCGCGCCGCAATTGGCGCCACAATGGTTGCAAATTGCGCCACACCAGACCCGCCAATCCATGTCGTCCCCCGCCTTCCTGAGACCCGCCCGCGCCGCCACGCCGATGGCTTTCGTGAGAGCCATCGTGCAGGGCTACGAGCGCTATGGCGTCGATCCGTCGGGGGCCCTGCAGGCGGCACAGATCACGCCGCGCGAACTGGCCCGACCGGGTGCACGGGTGACGGCTGCGCAGTTCGAGGCGCTGTCGGGCCATGCGATGCAGGAACTGGACGACGAGGCCCTTGGCTGGTTCTCGCGGCGGCTGCCTTGGGGCAGCTACGGCATGCTGTGCCGCGCCTCGCTGACCTCGCCCGACCTGGGCGTGGCCATCAAGCGCTGGTGCCGCCACCACCGCCTGCTGACCGAGGACATCGCGCTGGCGCTGGAGGTGTCGGGCGGCGTGGCCACGCTGCGCATCACCGAGAACCATCCGCTCGACAACGCCTTCCGCGAGTTCTGCCTGGTGACCAGCCTGCGCTTTCTGCACGGGTATGTCTGCTGGGCGATCGACTCGCGCATTTCGCTGCGCGATGCGACCTTTCCGTTTGCAGCGCCGCCACATCGCGACGCCTACCCGCTGATGTTCACGGCCGACGTGCGCTTCGATGCGCCGCAGGCCAGCTTCAGCTTCGACGAACGCTACCTCGCCCTGCCGCTGCAGCGCGACGAGCGCGCACTGCGCACCATGCTCAAGCGCGCGCTGCCGCTCACCGTGCTGCAGTACCGGCGCGACCGCCTGCTGGGCCAGCGCGTGCGCGAGCTGCTGCGCTCACGCGCCAGCGAGGCCACCACCGCGGAAGCGCTGGCCACGCTGCTCAACGTGTCGAGCCGCACGCTGCATCGGCAGTTGCACGAGGAAAGCACCTCGCTGCAGACGCTGAAGAACGAGGTTCGCCATGAGTTGGCGGTGGAGCAGCTGCGCCGCACCAACCGGCCGATCAAGCAGGTGGCGCTGGCGGTGGGTTTTCGCAACGAGAAGAGCTTTTCGCGCGCGTTCCTGCAATGGACGGGGCACGCGCCGCGGGACTTCCGGCAGCAGGGGTTGTAGCGGAATTCGGCTTTTCATCACACCGGCGCGTGCGTTCAGGGCGCGTGCACAGGACACCGGGTACTCCCCTCCGCGAATGTCCCCCGCTTCGCTCCTCCTTTATTTCGCTGCGGGGAGCACCCGGTGCCCTGTGCACGAGGGCACGCTGCTGGTTCGCCGCCGATCAACCAGTGCTCTGAGCGATCACGCCGATGGKGTGCYYTGCGCAGCGAAATAAAGGAGGAGGCMTGCGGCCCTAGGTGTGATGCTTCAATAGGTTGTTGCGGGTGTTCACCCGGAGTGGTTTTGAGAGACTGGGAATCGCCAAACCCCCAACTCACTCAGAGCCCAAATCCGGATGAACACCCATAAGAATGCCCGATTGACGTACGTACGGCGACTGGAGATGGTTCAAGCCATCACTCAACGTGGCGTATCCGCCGCAGAAGCAGCGGCCATGCAGGGGGTCAGCGCAGTCACGGCCAGGAAGTGGCTGGGCCGTTA
>NZ_JBFUHN010000116.1:0-15303 GCF_056402375.1 Variovorax sp. P4_B10
GGAGGGCGCGTTGAGCATTGCGCGCCAGGCGTCCAGGATCAGTGTTTCGATATCGTGCACTTCGCGGCCGGTGGCCGCGGCCACGGCTTCCCTGTAGGGCGGCATGTTCGTGCACTCGAGCACGATGTTCTCTACCGAAGGGGATGCTTCCATCAAGCGCATGGCTGCGTCGACCACGTTGCGTTGGGCCTCGACGAGATCGAGCACCGTGTCGTTGTTCAAGATGCGGCGATGAAATTCGCAACCCGGTTGCACACCCGTGACGGGTGTTCCCGCCGGCACCCCGGCAGCTTGGAGGATTTGCGGAGTCAGCGATTGCGCATCGAAAGTGACGATGCCCGGGCGCGCATGACGCCGCACCTGCAGCAGGCTCGACGTCAGCACCGGCACCGGGACCGCCTTCGACAGCGCGTCCTGGTACGCGGCCAGGAAGCCGCAACTGGTCGTGATCATCGACGCGCCCTGCGCCACCAGCCGTACCGCTGCGTCGACGAAGGGCTGGATCAGGCGAGGGTCCGCTTCCTCGACGATGCGTTTGGGCGAAGCGCCCTCCACGGTGAAGAAGCGCACCGGAATGCCGGCCCTTGCGTAGGTCTCCGGATTGCCGACATCGCCCGGCGGCCGTGGAAAGCGCGTGTCGAGCATCAACACGCCGAGAAAGCCGGGAGCAGCAGCATTCATGCGGGAAGTCTCAGGACGCCGCGGGGACGGCGCTTCGGCGATCGATTTTCCGGCTCAGGACGATCGATGTCTGCGTCTGGTTGATGCCGTCGAGCTGACCCAGCTGGTCCAGCAGGACGTCCAGCTTTTCCGGCGAGTCGCAGCGCAGGAAGACCATGTAGTCGAACTGACCGCTCACGGCCGAGAGTTCCTCCACCTCCGGAACGCGTTCGAGCGCACGGATCACCGCGGGCGCGCTCTTCGCATTGACGCTGATGCCGCAGATCGCCCGAACGGCGGCATGCTCCAGCTTCTGGCCGAGGCGCACGCCGTAACCCGCCACAACGCCTTCGCGTTCGAGACGGGCAATGCGCGCGACGACGGTGGTGCGCGCGATCTTGAGCTTGCGCCCCAGATTGGCGGCGGGCTCCCTGGCGTTGGCCTGGAGCAGGCTCAGCAGGTGGCGGTCGAGATCGTCGAGTCTTGCATTCATCATCGCACTGCCTCCTGAAGTTTTTGGGGACCTGAACGGCATGCTACGGCAGCACGCGCAGCGCGTCGCCATCTTGCTGCGCCGACGACCGCTCCGGCTTCGACTGGGAATGCAGGATTCGGGCCGCAGCCTTGGAATATCGCGCCGACCCCGCGGCATGAATAGCAATATGTTGGAACAACTTCATGTGAAAATGGAATCAAGTCACCCACTCGGCGCACGCACCGACCGGGCAGCGCCTGCCGTCGTTGTTGCCGTCCCCTCATCATGTTCAGAAGAGAATTTCTTCCATCCGTCGGGCAGCTGATGGCGTTCGAAAGCACGGCGCGGCACGCCAGCGTCTCGCGCGCCGCGCAGGAACTGAGCCTGACCCAGAGCGCGATTTCGCGGCTCGTCAAGCAGCTCGAAGACCAGGTCGGCACGGCGTTGTTCCACCGGGTGAAGCAGCGCGTGGTGCTGACGGATGCCGGGCGTGTCTATGCCGCCGAATTGCGGGTGGGCATGGAGGCCCTGTCATCGGCAACGCAGCGGGTCATGACGCTGGGCGGCATGGGCGAAGTGTTGAACCTGGCTGTTCTCCCCACCTTCGGGACGCAGTGGCTGATCCCGCGCATGAAGCGCTTTGCGGCGTTGCACCCCGACGTCACCGTGAACTTCTCGGCGCGGACGGAGCCTTTCGATTTCGAGCGCGAGCCTTTCAATGCGGCGATCCATTTCGGCGACCCGTTCTGGCCGGGCGCGACCTGCGAGTACCTCATGGAAGAGAGCGTCGTGCCGGTGTGCAGCCCCGAGTTTCGGCGGCGCCACCGTCTCGGCCAGAAGGAAGACCTCGCACACCTGACGCTGTTGCAGCAGACCTCGAGGCCCACGCAATGGGCGGAGTGGTTCGAGCAGGTGGGCGTGCCCGCGGCAAGGGCCATGAGTGGCCCGCGTTTCGAGCAGTTTTCCATGATCGCCCAGGCGGCCGCCAACGGCATGGGGGTCGCGCTGGTGCCGCGGTTTCTCGTGGAAGACGATCTCGCTTCGGAGCGCCTGGTGGTGTTGTTCCGCGACGCGTTGGTCACGGACAGGGCCTACTACGTCGTCACGCCGGATTCGGGTGCCGAGAATCGGCTGGTCCTGGCATTCCGCGAATGGCTTGTTGCCGAAGCGGCAACCAGTCTGAAGGTGGCCAGGAAGTCACGCGGCCCAGCTGCGGCCGTCGTGAAGTGACACCTCGATCGGCGCATCCTGCACCGCATCGATGCAATGCAGGTTGACGTTGACCTGTTCGGGTGCCGATCGCGGATGGCAGTGCGTATGGATGCCGCACTGCCTGCAAAAGAGATGGCGTGCGCGCATCGTGCCGAACTGGTAGTTCGATAGCTGCTCGGCCCCTGCGAGCAGGCGAAAGTTCTGCGCCGGCACGCGGTGGTGCAGCGCCGCCTTGCGAGCGCAGTAGCTGCAGTTGCAGCGCACACCCTTCAACGACGCCAGCAGAAACTCGAAGCGCACTGCGCCGCAATGGCACTGCCCCTGCTGCCACGCGCTGGCGGGCTCGCTGGTCACTACGCGATGGCCGCTGCAGGTTCGGATGTACCGGCCGAGGCCTTGAAGCGGCCCAGAAAAGCGCGCGTCGATTCCTGCTGCGGGTTGTCGATCACGATGCTCGGCGGGCCGGCTTCCGCCACGACGCCGTCGCGCATGAAGATCACCTGGTCCGCCACCTCGCGCGCGAAGCCGATCTCGTGGGTGACGAGGATCATGGTCATGCCTTCCTTCGCCAGGCCCTTGATCACGGTCAGCACCTCGCCGACGAGTTCGGGGTCCAGCGCTGACGTGGCTTCGTCGAAGAGCATGACGTTCGGCTTCATCGCGAGCGCACGCGCAATCGCCACGCGCTGCTTCTGGCCGCCCGAGAGCTTGTCGGGGTAATAGTCGGCGCGTTCGAGCAGCCCCACCTTCTGCAGCAGCGCCCGGGCCGCGGCGGCCGCCTCCGCCTTCGGGGTCTTGAGCACCGTGAGCGGCCCTTCCATGACGTTCTGCAGCGCGGTCATGTGGGGGAACAGGTTGAAGTGCTGGAACACCATGCCCGTGGACGCGCGAAACTTCGCGAGCTTGCGTTCGTTCGGCAGCGCCGTTTCCTTGCCGCTGAACTGGATCGTCTGGTCGCCCACGGCGATGCGTCCGCCATCGGGAATCGTCAGCAGGTTGATGCAACGAAGCAGCGTGGACTTGCCGGAGCCCGAAGGCCCGATCATCGCGACCACCTGGCCGCGTTCGATCTTCAGCGAGATGTCCTTGAGAACGACGTGGGCGCCGAAAGACTTTCGGAGCCCGGTAATTTCGATCACGGCTTGGGTCATGTCAGGCTTCTTTCACCACGCCGTATTCCATGCGCTTGGCCCAGATCGTGACGGGCAGGAGCACGGCGAAGTAGGCAATCGCAATGAAGGTGTAGAGCTCGAGGGGGCGGTAGGTGTCGTGCGCGATGACCTGGCCCTGGTACAGCAGGTCCGGCACGGCCAGCACCGAGAGCAGCGAAGTGTTCTTCAGCTGCATGATGGATTGGTTCATCAGCGGCGGCACCATCTTCTTGAACGCCTGCGGAAGCACCACGCGGCGCAACAGCTGCAGGCGCGTCATGCCCAGCGCCTTGCCCGCTTCCGTTTGTCCCGAGTCGATGGAGATGATCCCGCCGCGCACGATCTCGGAATAGAACGCGCCGCCGTACAACGTCAGGCACAGGGTGGCGGCGGCCGTGGCCGAGAGTTCGAGGCCGGTGAGCACGGGCAGCGCGTAGTAGAACCACACGAGCTGCACCAGAACCGGTGTGCACCGGAACACCTCGATGTAGGCCCGCAGCGGTGCGGTGATGTACGGGTTGGTCGWGAGGCGCCCCAGCCCCGTGAGCAGGCCCACCAGCAGCCCGAGGACCACGCAGATCACCGTGAAGAGCAGTGTGTAGAGCAACCCRCTGATGAGCAGCGACCGGTACTTCCACAGCACGGTGAAATCCCATTCGTAGCCGGCAGACGCGGCGCTTCCCCCCGCGAAATGCTTGACCAGGGCCCAGACGCCGACGAGCGCGAGGACCACCATCAGGGCAATGCCCAGGCGGGACCGCGACTTGGGCGCCCCCTCCGATTCAGCGTATTCCATGGGAGGCCAGCTTCAGAACTTGATTTCGGGCGGGAATGCGCTGGCAGGAACGCCGGCGAGCTTTTCCATGTTTTTCAGGATCACGCTGCGGACTTCGCCTTTGGCGCGGACTTCGTTCAACCACGCGTTGACCGCCGTCTGCATGGCCGGATCGGCTTCCTTGCGCAGGCCGATGCTCACGGGCGCGGTGTAGACCGGTGTCGGGATCTGCATCACGCCGATGCCGGCGCGCTTGGCCAAGAGCGGCTGCGCCAGCAGGATCACCAGGATCTGGCAGTCGGCGCGGCCCGATTGCAGGGCGAGCGTTGCGGAGCCCGAGTTCTCCAGGCGCTGCACTTCGGCCTTCGGAAGAATGCGCGTGGCGAGCTGGTCATGGCTCGAGCCCACGTCGACCACGATCTTGTTTTCCGGCGCGTTCAACTGCTCCCAGGTCTTGGTCGGGAACCCCTTCTTGCACACGGCGGTGTAAGTGTTGTCGAACAGCGTATCGGAGAAGTTCACGACCTCCTTGCGCGCCGGCGTCGGCGCCATGCCGAACATCGCGTCGATCTTGTTCGATTGCAGATCGAGCACCGCGTTGCCCCAGGTCGTTTCGACGTACTCGACCTTGGCCCCGAGCTTCCTGGCCAGGCTTTCGGAAAAGTCGGGGCCGAAGCCTTCCCACTTGCTGGAAACCAGGTCCTTGCTGAAGTAGGGGATGGCACCGGCAATGGCGCCGACCCGCAGGACCTTGGTCCGTTGAATGCGGRCCATCGAACTTTCCGGTTCTTGGGCCGCGCCGAGGGTCAGGGTGAATGCGCTCGTCAGTGCGATGAGCGTGCGAATGAAAGTTCGTTTTGTAGTCACGGTGTCTCCAAGCAAAAAGCTCGCCATCTAATGAATTGGAAAGAAGTGCTTTCCATCGGGTGACAGAAGTCTAGGAGCCGCGATTGTCACAAGCAACGCGACAGTTCGTCAGGACGACGGGAAGTTCTCGTCATACCGTCGTGTCGAATCGGCGAAACGCCATCCAGGTTGCGTGAGAACACAGCTTGCTCAGGTGCTGGTAGGGATGGGTTGTTATCGAAACATCATGAGTGCCCGGATCGGTGCGCCTCAGCCGATGAACCTGGAGGGACGAAACGGTGCAGGATCGAACGCGCAAGCTTCCCCGGCCATCATCGATGCAAGGAGTGCAGCCGAACCGGGGCCGGTGTTGAAGCCGATGTGCTGATGGCCGAATGCGAGCCAGAGGCCTGCGTGGCCGGGGCATTCGCCGATGATGGGACGGCTGTCCGGCAGCGTGGGCCGGCTTCCGAGCCAAGCCTCTTTTTCAAGGCGATCTTCGAGCGGAAACGCTTCGCGCGCAGCCTGTTCGGCCAGGTCCAGCTGGGCGAGGTTCCTGGGCGCCTCGCGATCGGTCAGCTGCACGCCGGTGGACAGGCGAAGGCCTTGTTCCATCGGCGACAGCACGTAGCCGCCGCCGGTGTCGTAGACCGGCCGTCCGAGCGAGGCGCCGCCGGCCGCCCGGTAGTGCATGTGGTAGCCGCGCTCGAAGGCCATCGGCACCGAGAGGCCCAGCGACTTCTTCGCGAACTCCTTGGTCCACGGACCGAGTGCGAGCACGACACGCGAGGCTTCGTGGACCGTGCCGGCGTCTTCGGTCACCTGCCAGGCGTCACCTGCATTCGAACGGCCAAGTCCAGCGATCGAGGCCTGCCGGATCCGGCCTCCGCGAGCGACGAAGAGCCTTGCATACGCTTCGACCACCTGGCCCGGGCTGTCCACGGACAAGGTGTCCTGGATCCACAGCGCGCGAGGGAACAGCGGCTTCAGATGCGGCTCGAGTTCCGCCAGCTCTCGCGCATCGAGCGCCTGCGTCGCGATGCCGAACTTCTTGAAGGTGTCGCGCGCGAGCTGGCTGCCGAGAAAGCCTTCTTCGCTGCGGTAGAGAAAGAGCCACCCGGTCGTGCGCAAGCGATGCGCCGCACCCGCTTCGCTCAGAAGCCGTCGATGCTCCTGCGTCGAGAGGCGGATCAGCGCATCGAGCGCCGCGGTCGTTTCATGAAAGACGGCCGCGCGCGTGTTCGACAGGAACTTCAGCGCCCACGGCAGGTTCTTCGCGACGAAGCGCGGGTTGTAGCGAAAGCTCGCGGACTGGTTCTTCAGCAGCTTGGGAAGCGTGGCCCACAACCCCGGATGGTTGAACGGCATCAGCGAGCTGCGGGCAATCACGCCGGCGTTGCCGTAGGAGGTTTCGCGGCCCGGCGCGACCCTGTCGAAGATCGTCACGTCGAAGCCCCGTCGCTGGAGTTCGAGCGCACATGACACGCCAACGATCCCGGCGCCCAGCACGGCAACAGTGTTCTTCATCTGGCCAATCGGTTCCTTCTGCGAAAAGTTGATTGTGAACGGTTGGCCTTGCGAGTCAGAGGTAAGCCACGTCTTCAGGCGTGAGCGCCAAGGGATCGTGGTTCTTCCTGGCCAGCCACGAGTAAACCGGCGGCACGCGGTCTGCCAACGATTCGACGTGAATGTCCATGAGGCAGGGGCCGTCGTGGTCGAACGCTTCGTCCAGCGCCTTGATCAATTCGTCGGGCGTGGTGACCGTCCAGGCCTTGATGTCGAAGGCCTCGGCAATGGCCTGGCCGCGCGGCGGCAGGAAGTCCACGCCAAAGCATTCGTCATGGCCCTTGAGCCGATGCAGCCCCTTGATCCAACCGAAGCAGCCGTTGTTGAAGAGCATCAGCAGCGCCGGCACCTTCTTGCGCACCAGCGTCTCGAGCTCGCCGACGGTCATGTTGAAGGAGCCGTCGCCGAACATGCCGATCGGCCGGCGCGTCTTGTCGGCATACCAGGCGCCGACCACCGCGGGAATCGCGGAACCCAGGCCACCGAAGGCGCGCGGAATCACGAAGCGCGTGCGGCGATCGCCGATGCGCAGGAAGCGCGTCATGTACGGCGTGGGCGTGCCGGCGTCCGAAAGAATGTGCACGGCCTTGCCGTACTGCTCGAGCCGGTTGCTGAACTCGCGCACCACGCGTTCGGGCCGTAGCGGCACGTCGTCCAGCGAGAGCACGCTCTCGGCGTGGTCCCAGAAGTTCGCGCGCAAGGCGTTGAGGTGATCGACCCAGGGCGTGTGCTTCGAAGCATCGAAATCGACCGGCGCTTCCTTCAGGATCTGTTTGAGGACCAGTTGCGCATCCGCGGCGATCGAAAGCAGGTTCTCGTAGTTGTTCGCAAGGCGCTCGGGGTTGATGTCGATCTGGACGACGCGCTTGTTGAGCGTCGACTTCGGAAAGGTCCAGCCGACCGTGACGACGGAGCCCATGCGCGAGCCGACGAAGATCACCAGGTCAGACTCCTCGAGCGCGCGGTTGGCATGCGGATGAAAGCCGTTGTCGCCGATGACGCCGATGGCCAGCGGATGATCGTCGGGGAGCGCGCCCTGGCCGGTAATGGTGTTGACCACGGGCACGTTGAGCTTTGCGGCCACCTCGGTGAGCGCGCTGCCGGCACAGGAGCGGTTCACGCCGCCGCCGGCAACGAACAGCGGCTTCGATGCGTTCCCGAGCAGGGCGAAGAGCTCGCCCACCTTGCCCGGCGCGGGCGCCATGGGGTAGGCCGGGAAGGTCTTGCACTCGGGCTCGGCGTGCAGCGAGATCGTGTCGGGGTCGATCTCTGCCAGCAGCATGTCTTCCGGAATCTGCAGGTGCACGGCGCCGGGCGTTCCGGAGCAGGCCACGCGAAAGGCACGGCGAACGATCTCGGGCAGTTTCTCGGGCGACTTGATCTGCACCGACATCTTCGTGACGGGCTCGAAGAGCTGGGCGCAGTCGAGTTCGGTGATCATGCCGCGGCCCTCGCCGGGCAACGGGAGGTCGATGGTCAGCAGGATGACCGGCACCGACGACGCGTTCGATTCCGCCAGCGGCGGCAGCGAGTACATCGCACCGGCGCCGGAGGGGCATTCGAAGATGCCGGGCTTGTCGGTCAGTCGCGCATAGGCATCGGCCATGTAGCCGGCCGAGCGCTCGTCGCGGGCCATGACGTGCTCGATGTCGCCCTGGCGGCGCTGGAGCGCCTCGTAGAAGGGCACGTTGGTGTCGCCGGGAACACCGAAAAGCACGTCGACGCCGTAGTTGATCAACATCTGCACGAGCACGTCCGCACCACGCATGGCAAAACTCCAGTCTGGGATTGAAATGAAAAAGGGCCCGGGGAGAGCGCTCCCCGAGGGCCGACTGCGCGAAGCGTTCAGGCTTCGGCGAGTTCCTGGTGCGAGGGGTTGGCAGCGGCGCGCACGCCGAGTCCCTTGTAGTAGTGGCCCACGCGCGTTGCGAGAAACTCCTCGAGCGGCGCCTGCTCCTGCCCGACGAAGCCGGACCGGGGCAGCTTGCCCTGAAGCAGCAGCTCGAACACGCCGACCACGCCGGCGGCCGTCGTGAGTTCGATGGCGGTGCGCTCCTTGCCGCGCAGCGTGGCGCCGAACACGCGGCCCACGCGCGTCTCCTGCTCGAAGCGGCCGTCGCGCAGGCCCGAGGCCGAGGCGAACAGGATCACGACGTCTTCGCGGCTGTGGGGCACGGCGTGCTCCAGCACCTGGCGCAGCAGGTCGCGGCGCTCGATCAGGCGCAGGTCGTGCAGCAGGAAGGTCATCGCATCGCGATGGCCCGGATAGCGGATGGTCTTGTAGTCGAGGTTGCGCACCTTGCCGCGCAGCGTCTCGCACAGGGTACCCAGCCCGCCCGAGGTGTTGAAGGCTTCGAAGGCTTCCGCATCGAGCGTGAAGGTCTCGTGACCCTCCAGCGCCTGCACCGAAACGACCTGGCCATTCACGATGGCATCGCAGGGATTGCAATACTCGTTGATGACGCCGTCGATGCTCCAGGTGAAGTTGTAGCGAAGGCTGTTGGTGGCATTGCGCGTCAGCGCGCCGACCCGAAGGCGGAGGTCATACAGCTCGTCGAAGTGTCCCGCCAGGTGGCCGCCGAGCATCCCGATCACGCCGGGCGCCAGGCCGCTTTGCGGCATCAGCACCGACGTGGCCTCTTTGGACAACTGGCGGATGGTGTTCGTCGCCGCCACGTCTTCCGTCAGGTCGAAATAGTGCACCCCCAACCGGGCCGCCTGCGTGGCCACGCGCGCCGCCAGGAAGAACGGCAACGCGTTGATGACCACGGTGTGCGACGCGAGTTCGCCGGCGAGCGCCGCGTCGTCTTCCACGTTCAACGTGATCTRCCGGACCAGTGGATCGTTGGACGGCTTGCCGGCACGCTGATCGGCCAGCGTCACCGGAATGCGGTGGTACTCGGCAATCATGTCGGCCACCGTGCTGCCCACCTTGCCCGCACCCAGAACCAGAACATTCTTCACTTGCAGCTTCGACATTTCGTTTCTCCAGAAGGGCAACCGACCCTGTAAAGAAAATGTAAAAGCGGGGGCTGGCAGGTGCCAGAGACCAGATCGTCGAAATCACCGGACGTTTCGCCGTTTCGACGACGGGCCGTGACGATTCACGCGCGGCGAGGGCTTGTCATGGATTCAGGCGGCCTTGCGCCTTGCATCACTCAGACCTGGATCGTCGGCCGGTAGTCCGGCAAGACGACCTTCTTCCATTTTCCGAAGATCGCCATCAGGCCCACGGCCACTGCGCCCGACAGGAGCACCACGCCGCAGGCGTATGTCCATCCGTCGTCGAAGGCGCCGAACATCACGGCGCGGAAGGCCTGCACCACCCAGCTGAACGGCAGCCAGCTGTGCACGGTGCGAAAGAAGCCGGCCGAGAGCTCCACGGGCAGCACGCCGCCGCCGGCCGACAGCTGCAGCGTGAGCAGCAGCACGGTCAGGATGCGGCCGAAGTCGCCGAACACGTGCAGGATCGCGAACAGCACCACGAGGAAGACCAGCGAGGCGAGCACCATCGTGAGCGCCAGCGCCCCCACCCGCGGCGCCTGCACCTGCAGCACCCCGAGCAGCGTGGCCAGCACCAGCGCAACCTGCAGCAGCACGATGAGCGCCGGCATGGTGATCTTGCCGAGCGTCTTCGCGAGCTTCGGGTAGTGGTGATGGTCCTCGAGCACGATGCGGATGTTGAACAGGTAGCCGGCCATCACGGCGCCGATCCAGAGCGCGACCGACACCATGTTGGGCACGAAGGCGCTGCCGTTGTTGGCGACAGGCGCCACCACCTCCACCTTGGGTTCGACCGAATCGGCCAGGCCCGAGGCACTGCCCTGGATGCGGGTGATGGAGGCGGGCAGGGCGGCTTCGATGGTGCGCACGCCGGTCAGCATGCGCTGCGCGCCCTGCGCCAGTTGCGCGCCACCCTGTACGAACTCGTCGAGCTTCCTGTCTTCGGGCAGCTTGCCGGCCATGGTGCGGATGCCCGTGGACAGCGCACCCATGCCGTCCGTGAGCTTGCCGACGCCGCCTTCGAGCGCGGAAGCTCCGCTGGCGAGTTTCTGGTTGCCGTCCTGCGCCTTGGTCATCGCGGTCTGCGCCTGCCCGAGGCCGCCACGAAGCTTGTCCGCGCCAACGGCAAGCTCGCCGGCACCCTTGGCGATGCGCTCGCCCACGAAAGGGATGTCGGCCGACTCTTTCTGCAAACGGCGCGCGCCGTCGCCGAGCTGGCCGGCACCGTCGGTGAGCTGATCGAAACCGTCGTTGATCTGCACCAGCCCGCTGCTGAGTTCGTGCTGGCCTGCGGTGAGTTGTTGCGCCCCGGTCTTGAGTGCGCGAAGGTCCGCGTCGGCCGGCAATTTCGATTGGATGGTGCGGATGCCGCCGTTGAGCTGCTTGAACCCGCCGCCCAGCTGCTGCGCGGCGGCGCTGTACTGGATGGCGCCGTTGGCCAGCGTCTCGCTGCCGTCGCGCAGCTCCAGCAGCGCCTGCTTGAGCCGGTCGAGCCGCTGCTGCGAGCCGGCCGCCGCATTCAGCACCAGCCCCCAGCGCTGCTCGTTGAGCATCTCGTTGACCTGGTGCCCGAGTTCGCCCGCAAAGCGCCGGGCCAGGCCGGCCGAGCTGTAGTTGTTGCCTTCCGAGGTGTAGACCACCAGCTGCCCGGCGCCGCGCTGCATGCCCGGCACGGCGTTGGCGCTGAAGTCCGCCGGAATCAGCAGCGCGAAGGCCAGCGTGCCGCGCCGCACTTCGGCGCGCGCCGCCTCGGCGTCGGTCATCGAGCGGAAGCCGAAGGCGCGTTTCTCGAGCAGGGTGCGCGTCAGCTCGTCGCCGACGTTGACCGTGCGCGACATGTAGGTCACGCCGCTGTCTTCGTTCACGATGGCCGCCGGCAGGTCGGCCGTGTGGCCGGCCGGGTCCCAGACGCTCGTGAGGTAGATCAACGCATAGATTGCCGGCACCACGCCGACCGCCACCACCGCCAGCAGGATGCGCGGAAAGCGCCGCACGATCGCCAGCTCGGCCCGCGCGATGGCCAGGGTGCCGGCGATCAGTGCGCGGAGGTATCGCATGGGGCTAGGGAGTTTTCAGCGCCATGGCGGTGGGTCGCGCGGGGAGTCTTCAGGCGGGCTTTCGTTGCGCCGGGTCGTAGAAGAACTGCTCTTCGGCGATGCGCTCGCCTTCCCAGCGCTGCCAGGCAATTTCTTCCATGCGCATCTTGCTGCCGCCCTTGAACTGGAAATCGAAGATCCAGTGGATCGCCACATGGTCGCCGTTCACGAGCACCGGCCGCACGCAGGTGGAGACCACCGTTTCGGTGCGGGCGAGCACGGCGGTTTCCTGCGCGACCAGCGTGCTGCGGCCCCGCCGCGGTTCGGCCTGGTTCTCGCGCATGGTGGCATCTTCGGTGTAGTAGTCCTCGATGGCCTTGGCATGCGCGCCGCCCTCGACGGCGGCGATGAAGGCTTCGAGTCGGGCGGATGTGGGCATTTCAGGACTTTACTTTGACTTCGACGCGGCGCGCCTCGGAGGGCGGCCCGTCGGCTTGCGATTGCTCGGGCTTGGCAAGTTCGATCTTGTCTTCAGGTGCACCCGCGGCCTTGAGCGCATCGCTCACGGCCATGGCGCGCTGCTTGGCCAGCTCGGCGTTCTTGGCCGGATCGCCGCTGGCATCGTGGTAGCCGCTCACGAGTACGGTGCTGCCGCTCTGCACGGCCTTGATGACGTCGCCCAACGCCTCCTTGGCGTTGGGCGCCACCTCGGAACTGGCGCTCGCGAAGTAGAACTTCACGACGCCGTTCTCGACCTTCACCGCAGCCGCTTCGGCGGCGGCCACAACGCCCGAGGCAACGGCCGTAGCCGGTGTGGCCGGTGCCGTCGCTGCGGGCGCCGTCACGGCCGGCGGTGTCTCGATCTTGGTGGGCACGGCTGCCGCCGCATCGCCCGCATGGAATCTCACCACCAGCGGCACGATCAGCAGCGCCACGATGTTGATGATCTTGATCAGCGGGTTCACGGCCGGGCCGGCGGTGTCCTTGTACGGGTCGCCCACGGTGTCGCCGGTCACGGCCGCCTTGTGCGCCTCGGAACCCTTGCCGCCGTGGTGGCCGTCCTCGATGTACTTCTTGGCGTTGTCCCATGCGCCGCCGCCCGTGCACATGGAAATGGCGACGAACAGGCCCGTGACGATGGTGCCCATCAGCAGGCCGCCCAGCGCCTTCGGTCCGAGCACGAGGCCGACGACGATCGGCACCACCACCGGCAGCAGCGAGGGGATCATCATTTCCTTGATGGCCGCGCCGGTCAGCATGCTCACGGCCTTGCCGTACTCGGGCTTGCCGGTGCCTTCCATGATGCCGGGAATCTCGCGGAACTGCCTGCGCACTTCCTCGACCACCGCGCCGGCCGCGCGGCCCACCGCTTCCATGGCCATCGCGCCGAACAGGTAGGGAATGAGGCCGCCGATGAAGAGGCCGACGATCACCATCGGATCGCTCAGGTTGAAGCTGATGTTCAACCCGAAGCTCTCGAGCTTGTGGGTGTAGTCGGCAAAGAGCACCAGCGAGGCGAGACCGGCCGAGCCGATCGCGTAGCCCTTGGTCACGGCCTTGGTCGTGTTGCCGACCGCATCGAGCGGGTCGGTCACGGCGCGCACGCTGTCGGGCAGTTCGCTCATCTCGGCGATGCCGCCGGCGTTGTCGGTGATGGGGCCGTAGGCGTCGAGCGCAACCACGATGCCCGCCATGCTCAGCATCGAGGTGGCGGCCACCGCAATGCCGAACAGGCCGGCGAGCGAATACGAAGCCAGGATCGCGATGCAGACGAAGATCACCGGCCATGCCGTCGAACGCATCGAGACGCCGAGGCCCGCGATGATGTTGGTGCCGTGGCCCGTGGTCGAGGCCTGCGCGATGTGCTGCACCGGCTTGTACTGCGTGCCGGTGTAGTACTCGGTAACCCACACCAGCGCCGCAGTCAGTGCGAGGCCCACGAAACAGGCGCCGAACAGCTTCAGCTGGCTGCCGCTCGGGGCGATCGCGTTGTCGGGAATGATCCAGCTCGTGACGAACCAGAATGCGATCAGCGAGAGGCCGCCCGCGACGGCCAGGCCCTTGTAGAGCGCCGGCATCACGTTGACCATGCCCGGCGAGGCCTTGACGAAGAAGCAGCCGATGATCGACGCGATGATCGACACGCCGCCGAGCGCGAGCGGGTACAGCACCGCGTTCACCGGCGCCGCCGTGACCATCAGCGCACCGAGCACCATGGTTGCGATCAGCGTCACCGCGTAGGTCTCGAACAGGTCGGCCGCCATGCCGGCGCAGTCGCCGACGTTGTCGCCCACGTTGTCGGCAATCACGGCCGGATTGCGCGGGTCGTCTTCCGGAATGCCGGCTTCGACCTTGCCCACCAGGTCGGCGCCCACGTCGGCGCCCTTGGTGAAGATGCCGCCGCCCAGCCGCGCGAAGATCGAGATCAGCGAGGAGCCGAAGGCGAACCCGATCAGCGGATTGAGGATGGCCGCGAGGCCTTGGCCCGATGCCGGTGCGTTACCGGCCAGGAACCAGTAGAAGCCCGAGACGCCCAGGAGGCCGAGGCCCACCACCAGCATGCCGGTGATCGCACCGCCGCGAAACGCCACGTCGAGTGCCGGGCCGATGCCGTGCGTGGCGGCCTGCGCGGTGCGCACATTGGCGCGCACCGAGACGTTCATGCCGATGAAGCCGCAGGCGCCCGAGAGCAACGCCCCGACCAGGAAGCCGAGGGCCGTGGTCGCGTCGAGGAACAGGCCGATGAGGATGGCCAGGACGATGCCGACCACCGCGATGGTGGTGTATTGCTTCGCGAGGTAGGCCGAGGCGCCGGCCTGGATGGCCGCGGCGATCTCCTGCATCCGCGCGTTGCCGGGGTCCTTGGCGAGAATCCAACTTCGGGCCCAGAAACCGTAGCCGACGGCCACGAGGCCGCAGACGATGGCGAGTACCAGGGGGGTGTTGCCGATCATGCTTTGCTTCTCCATTCGTTCGTTGTGACTTGTGGAGACGGACAGCATGGGTCCTGCGCGCAACGCGTACGGGACCCAGGTTTTCCGTCGCGTTGCTTCCTCGAAGCTCGCTGCACCGAGGTGCGGAGCCGATTGGCCAACGGTTGCAATTTACAGGCAAAAACACATGCGCGTGCGACCGTGCCATGACACGGAAAGTAAACTCCGGGTTTGTCCCCATCTCTCCTCATACTTTTCAACTACTCGTAAAACGTCATGTCCTTCGACAAAGTCTCCCCCGGCAAGAACGTTCCCGACGCCTTCAACGTCGTGATCGAAATCCCRATGAACGCCGACCCGATCAAGTACGAAGTCGACAAGGAATCGGGCGCGATCTTCGTGGACCGCTTCATGACGACGGCCATGTACTACCCGGCCAACTACGGCTACGTGCCGCAGACCCTCTCCGGCGACGGCGACCCGGTCGACGTGCTGGTGATCGCGCCGTATCCGCTGCTGCCCGGCGTGGTCGTGCCGTGCCGCCCGCTCGGCATCCTGATGATGGAAGACGAAGCCGGCGTCGATGGCAAGGTGCTGGCCGTGCCCACCGACAAGGTGCTGCCGATCTACAGCCACTGGAAGTCGG
>NZ_JBFUHN010000117.1:0-15267 GCF_056402375.1 Variovorax sp. P4_B10
GCGTGAGCATCTGGCGCAAGCTGCAAGGGACCGGCTGACGCTCGTGACAGAGGAAATCGCGTTCAAGACCGCGGTCGAGCATCTTCAGGTCGAGAAGTATTTCCGGATGGCGTCCATTGCCGATGAAAGCATCGCGTCACACGAGAAGATCGTTCAACAGGTCCTCGACATCTCCCAGATCGATCGAGGCCGCCAGAGCGACCTCGTTCAAGCGAAAGCTCGGCTCGAGCGGGCACGCGCCAACCGCGCACTGCTCGTCGGAAAACTGCGCGAGGCACGGCAGTCGTATATGCGCCTTGCAGGACGGGCGCCTGTGCGCCTCAGCGCGGAAGATCTGGTCGGCTTGCGGGTCGACTTGCCTGCCGACGCGCTCGAGGGCGTCATTCAGTCGCATCCCGCTCAGCGGGCTGCCGAAGCCGAGGCTGAAGCTGCGCGCACCGCCGCGCGCATCGCACTCGCGTCGAGTTCTCCTCAAGTCAATCTGGAGGCCCGGGCGACGACCGAGCGGGACGCTTTCAATCGCAAGGTGGGCCCGAATATCGGTGTTGCGCTGAAGTGGAACGCTTTTCGCGGCTTCGGTGACGAGGCTGCGCAGAAAGCGGCGGCCGAACGAAGCGTCGCTGCTGCCGAGCGGTCCCAGGAAACCGGCATGGAACTCAGGGAGCAGATCCTCCAGTCTCTCGAAGAGATTGCCAGCTTGCAGGACCAGGTGGCCCTTTTGAATTCGCGCAGCACGCAGACCGATCTGGTCCGTGAAGCCTACCGGGAGCAATTCAAGATCGCCCGCCGGACATTGCTCGATGTACTCAATGCAGAGAGCGAGCATTTCGAGACCCGGTCGAGCGCCGTATCGACGCATTTCGATTTTCTGATTGCCCAGTTTCGTTCGTTCTTCGCCCGCGCGGCGCTCTCTCGCGAGTTGGGGGCGACCCCGCTCGATCAGCATCAGCAGTAAGCCGCGCCCGAAGGCTTGCAGGGAAGAAAAACTCTATAGAGAAGGAGGACAGTCATGGAGCAACAGCTTTCAGCAGGGATGGTTTCAAAGGCGGGTCGGTCGTGGGCCGGATGCCGGCTTGTGGTTGCTGTCGTGGCGCTGGCAGGTTGTGCTTCCGCGCCCCAGGAGTCCCGGATGTCGGGGGCGCTGAGCGGGCCCGATACGCTGCAGGCCAATTCAACCTGGAGGGTGACCGGCAACGAGGCGGTGCTGGTCTTCTACCGCGAATCCGGCGAGGCCAGGCAGGCCCTGAACGTATGGGTCGATGGTCGGGTGGCGGGTACTTTGCAGCCCGGGCGTTTTGCGCTGACGCGTGCGTGCGGCGGCAGCGTGGCGCTGAAGGTGATCGAGAGCGGGAAGCCGATGGGCGAGGCCGCGATCTCGCGCCAGAGCGTGCCGAGTGGCCGGACCGTTTTCTTCCGCATCGGCGAAAACGCGCAGGGTCGTTTCGAGGCGCAGCAGGTGACCGAGGCTGTCGCCCGTGGCGCGCTGTCCGATCTGAAGATTTCGCACGTCATCGACCGGCATGTCGCCGAATGCGTGCCGGCTCGTGCCGATGGGCCTGCATTCGTGCTCAGGAGGGTCGAGCTGAGTGCCGATGCCCTGTTTGCCTTCGATGGCTCCGGCGTGCAGGACATCGCTCAGCAAGGGTTGAACCGGTTGGATGCACTGAAGCAGGAAATCCGTGTGCAGGGCCTTCAGGTGCTGAGCCTGCGCATTACCGGCCATTCCGATCGCCTGGGAGGGGTTGCCCATAACGAGCAGCTGTCGCTGGCGCGTGCGACCACGGTGGCCGAATACCTGCGCCGCCGAGGGCTGGACATCCCCATGTCGACGCAGGGGCGCGGTGCGCTGGATCCGGTGAGCACCGGTTGCGTGGGGGCGCAGGCCACGCCGGAGCTGATCCGTTGCCTGTCCCCGGACCGGCGCGTCACCGTCGATCTGATCGGCCAGGTGCCCGCCAAGCCATGAGTGCGGTGCGGGTGGGAGCAGGCATTCACGCAAGCCCGGCCTGAAGGGCCGCATCGGGTTTCGAGAAATTCACAGAGCAAAAGATTTTTGGGGAGAGTTGCAATGAGCAAGCAAGTACAAGTGTCGATCAAGCATTCCAGCGGTGCGATGAGCAACGCCACGGTGGACGTCAATCACGGACCGAGCGGCCGGCCGATGGTGATCAAGGGGCAGCCAGGTTCTTCGTACCAGCTCAAGGACATGCTGACGGGGACGGCGCCGGACCAGGTGCTCGTCAAGCGCAAGGGCAACAGCCTTCATATTCGCCTGCTCGATGAACGGGATGCGGCGGTCGGGGCCGAGACGGCGCCCGATATCGTGATCGAAAACTTCTACGACGATCCCAATGCGAGCCTGACGGGCCAGGCCGAGAACGGCAGTCTCTACAACTACCTGCCCCAGGAGGGCGACGCCGCGCACCTGATCGAGCATCTGGCCGACGGCGCGTCTTCGTACCAAAGCCTGGGCTATTCCCAGGCGGCACCGGCCGCCGCCGCGGGCGCGGCGAGCGTGTCGCCATGGCTGCTGGCGCCGCTGGCCGGCCTGGCGCTGGCGGGCGGATCGAGCCACCACACTGCGGGGCAGACGATCGCACCCGTTCCGGCTCCTTTGCCTGCACCGGATGCTGTTGCGCCTTCCAGGCCGACGCTGACCGCAACGGACGACGTGGCACCGGTAGCCGGCACCATTGCCAACGGCGCTACCACCAACGACAACGTGCCCGTGCTGAGCGGCGCCGCCGAGCCGGGCGCGACGGTGAAGCTGAGCATCGACGGTGGCGCGCCGGTGACGGTGGTGGCCGACGGGGCTGGCAACTGGAGCTACACGCCGCCGACGGCGCTGGCTGACGGCCGGCACACCGTGTCGATCACGGCGACCGACGCGGCGGGCAACGTCAGCCCGGCCGCCACGCTGGGCTTTACGGTCGATACCGGCATTCCGGCGGCGCCCACGCTCGTCGGCACCGACGACCGGGGGGCGACCCAAGGTGCGATCGTCCATGGCTCGACGATCGACGACAGCATTCCGGCGCTCGGCGGCATGGCGGAGCCCGGCGCAAAGTTGACGTTGGTCATCGACGGCACGAATCCCGTCGAAGTCATTGCAGACGGTAGCGGCCATTGGAGCTACACCCCGCCAGCGCTGGCCGATGGCCAGCACAACGTCACGGTCACCCAGACCGACGCCGCCGGCAATGTGAGCCCTCCGGTGACGCTGGCTTTCACCATCGACACGGGCGTTCCGGCACTGCCGACGGTGACGGCTGCCGACGATGTGGCGCCGGTGACCGGTCCGGTCGCCAACGGCTCGACAACCAACGACAACCTCCCTGTG
The DNA here is from genome assembly GCF_056402375.1 of Variovorax sp. P4_B10. Classification (NCBI taxonomy): domain Bacteria; kingdom Pseudomonadati; phylum Pseudomonadota; class Betaproteobacteria; order Burkholderiales; family Comamonadaceae; genus Variovorax; species Variovorax sp. P4_B10. Next base: position 3,341 of record NZ_JBFUHN010000117.1, read on the forward strand.
TTGAGCGGCACCGCGGAGGCGGGCGCTACGGTGGCACTGACCATTGCCGGACCCACGCCCTCGACAGTGACGCTGACGGCGGCTGCCGATGGCAGCTGGAGCTACGCGCCCTCGATGCTGACCGACGGCGCCTACAGCATTTCCGTCACCCAGAGCGATGCGGCGGGCAACGTCAGCCCGGCGGCGACGCTCGCGTTCACCGTCGACACGAGCGTTCCGACGGCGACGTCTTCGATCACGGCGATCTCTACGGACAGCGGTACCGCCGGCGACTTCGTGACCAGCGACAACACGCTGGCGATAGCCGGCACCAACACGGCGCCCGCTGCGGGCGAGACGGTGCAGCTGTCGCTGGACGGCGGCGCGAGCTGGGTGGCGGTGACGCCGGTGACGGCGACAAGCTGGAGCTACAACAACACCGGCACGGCACTGGCAGACGGCAGCTACAGCTTCCAGACCCGGGTCATCGACGCGGCCGGCAATACCGGAGCCATGTCGAGCCGGGCCGTGGTCATCGATACGGCGGCGCCGACGGCAACGTCTTCGATCACGGCGGTGACGACGGACAGCGCAACGGCGGGCGACTTCGTCACCAACGATCCGACGCTTCTGGTCAGCGGCACCAACACGGCGCTTGGGTCCGGCGAGGTGGTGCAGGTCTCGCTCGATGGCGGCGTGACCTGGGTGGCGACGACGCCGGTGACGGCGACGAGCTGGAGCTTCGACAACACCGGCGCAGTGCTGGCGGACGGCAGCCACAGCTTCCAGACGCGGGTGATCGACACGGCCGGGCTGACCGGGCCGGTCGCGAGCCAGGCGGTTCGCATCGACACGGGCGTTCCGACGGCCCCCGGGCTGACGGCGACGGATGACCAGGCGCCGGTGACCGGCGCGATCGCCAACGGCGCGACGACTAACGACAACCAGCCGGCGCTGGACGGCGCGGCGGAGCCGGGCGCGACCATCACCATCACCATCGACGGCACACCGGTGACGGTGACGGCGGATGCGGCGGGCCACTGGAGCTACACGCCGGCGGCATTGGCCGACGGGGTGCACAGCGTCTCGGTGACGCAGACCGATGCGGCGGGCAATGTCAGCCCGGCGACGGCACTCTCCTTCACCACCGACACGACGGTGCCGGTGGCGCCGACGATCACAGCAACGGACGACGTGGCGCCGGTGATGGGCGCGATCGCCAATGGTTCGACGACCAATGACAACGTGCCGGTCCTGAGCGGTGCGGCGGAGCCGAATGCGACGGTGACGCTCACCATCGATGGCGCACCGATGACGGTGACAGCCGACGGGGCGGGCGTCTGGAGCTTCACGCCGGCGGCGCTGATCGACGGCGTGCACAGCGTTTCGGTGACGCAGACCGATGCGGCCGGCAACGTCAGCCCGGCGGTGACGCTCGGCTTCACGATCGATACGGCCGTTCCAGCAGCGCCGACACTCACCGGAACGGACGACGTGGCGGCCATGACCGGCGTGATCGCCAACGGTTCGACGACCAATGACAATGTGCCGTTCTTGAGCGGCACGGCGGAGCCGAATGCATCGGTGACCGTCTCCATCGACGGCACGCCGGTGACCGTCACCGCCGACGGTGCGGGCAACTGGAGCTATGCGCCTCCGGCCCTGGCCGACGGGGCGCACAGCGTCTCRGTGACGCAGACCGATGTGGCAGGCAATGTGAGCCCTGCGGCGGTGCTGTCCTTCACGGTCGACGCAACGGCGCCGGCGACGCCGGCCTTCATCGGCACGGACGACGTGGCGCCGGTAACCGGTACCATCGTCGACGGTTCGACGATCAACGATGTGCGACCGGCGATCAGCGGAACAACCGCCGAACCGAATGCAACGGTGACCGTCAGCATCTCCGGCCCGAGTGATGTGACGGCCACGGTGGTGGCGGATGGGGCCGGCGTCTGGAGCTTCACGCCCGGCACCGATCTTCTCGATGGCAGCTACAGCGTCACGGTGACCCAGACCGATGCGGCTGGCAACACCAGCCTGGCCGGTGCGCCGCTCACCTTCACGCTCGACTCGGCCGCACCGCTGTCGATCTCGACGATCACGGCGATCACCAGCGACAGCGGCATTTCCTCGGGCGACTTCGTCACCAATGACCCGACGCTCGTCATCGGCGGCAGCAACAGCCCGCTGGCGGCGGGCGAGGTGGTGCAGGTCTCGCTGGACGGCGGTACGACTTGGGCGAGCACGACGCCGATGACGGCAACGAGCTGGAGCTTCGACAACAGCACCAGCACGCTGGCGGATGGAACCTACAGCTTTCAGACCCGGGTGACCGACGCGGCCGGCAACGTCGGGACCCCGTCGAGCCAAGCGGTGACCGTCGACGCCACGGCGCCTTCGGCGAGCTCGACGATCACGGCGATCTCCACCGACAGCGGCATCGCCGGAGACTTCGTCACCAGCGACAACACACTGGCGATCAGCGGCGCCAACACGGCGCTGGGGTCCGGCGAGGCGGTACAGCTGTCGCTCGATGGCGGCGCGACCTGGGTTGCGACGATGCCCGTGACGGCGACGAGCTGGAGCTACAACAACACCGGTGCAGTGTTGGCGGACGGGGCGTACAACTTCCAGACCCGCGTGATCGATGCGGCCGGTAATACCGGAACCGTATCGAGTCAGGCGGTGACGGTCGACACGGCGGCGCCCAGTGCGACTTCGGCGATCACGGTGATCTCGGCCGACACCGGTACGGCGGGCGACTTCGTCACCAATGACACCGACGGTCTGACCGTGACGGGCTCGAACACGGCACTCGCCGCCGGCGAAGTGGTGCAGATTTCGCTGGACGGTGGTGCGACCTGGGCCGCGACGACCTCGATGACGGCGACGAACTGGACCCATGCCACGGCGCCCCTGGGGAACGGCAGCTACAGCTTCCAGACGCGGGTGATCGACGCGGGCGGGCTGACCGGCCCGGTCGCGAGCCAGGCCGTGGTAATCGATGCGGGCGTTCCGGCGGCCCCTGGGCTGGCGGCGAGCGACGACGTGGCGCCGGTGATCGGATCGATCACGGCCGGCTCGACCACCAACGATGCGCAACCGACTCTGAGTGGCACCGCAGAACCGAACGCGACAGTGACCCTCACCATCGACGGCACGCCGGTCACGGTGACGGCGGATGCCGCAGGCAACTGGAGCTTGACGCCCGCGGCCCTGGCCGACGGGGCGCACAACGTCTCGGTGACCCAGACCGACGCGGCTGGCAATGTGAGCCCGGCGGCGACGCTCGGCTTCACGGTCGACACGGGCGCTCCGGCGGCGCCGACACTCGTCGGCACGGACGATGTGGCGCCGGTGACCGGCACGATCGCCAACGGCTCGACGACCAACGACAGCGTGCCGGTTCTGAGCGGCGCGGCAGAGCCGAATGCGACGGTGACGCTGACGATCGACGGCGGGGCGCCGGTGACGGTCGTGGCCGACGGAGCAGGCAACTGGAGCCACACGCCGACGGCCCTCGCCGACGGGGTGCACAGCGTCTCGGTGACGCAGACCGATGCGGCCGGCAATGTGAGCCCGGCGGTGGCGCTCGGTTTCACGGTCGACACGGCTGTTCCGGCGGCACCGACGCTGATCGGTACGGATGACGTCGCGGCCATCACCGGACCGATCGCGGGCGGTTCGACCACCAATGACAATATCCCCGTRCTGAGCGGCACGGCCGAGCCGAACGCGACGGTGACCCTCACGATCGATGGCACGCCGGTAACTGTGACGGCCGACGGGGCGGGCAACTGGAGCCACACGCCGACAGCGCTGGCGGATGGCCTGCACGGCGTCTCGGTGACGCAGACCGACGCGGCCGGCAACGTGAGCCCGGCGGCGACGCTCGGCTTCACGGTCGATGCGACAGCGCCAACAGCGCTGGCCTTCACCGGCACTGACGACGTTTCGCCGGTGACCGGCAGCATCGCCAACGGCTCGACGATCAATGACCGTCGTCCCGAGATCAGCGGCACGAGCGCCGAGCCGAATGCGACGGTGAGCACCACCATCTCCGGTCCGACCGATGTCACGGTGACGGTGGTGGCGAACGGGGCAGGGGCCTGGAGCTTCACGCCGGGGTCCGACCTCATGGACGGCAGTTACAGCGTTTCCGTTACCCAGACCGACGCGGCCGGCAATACGAGCCCGGCTGGCGCGCCCTTGACCTTCACGCTCGACTCGGCCGCGCCGCTGTCGATCTCCACGATCACCGCGATCACGACGGACAGTGGCGCTTCCTCGAGCGACTTCGTGACCAGCGACGACACGCTCATCGTCAGTGGCACCAACAGCCCGCTGGCGGCGGGCGAGGTGGTGCAGGTCTCGCTGGACGGCGGTGCGACCTGGACGAGCACGACGCCGGTGACGGCGACGAGCTGGAGCTTCGACAACACCGGCGCGACGCTGGCGGGCGGTGCCCACTCCTTCCAGACCCGGGTCATCGACGCAGCGGGCAACACCGGCGCGGTTTCGAGCCAGGCGGTGGTGATTGACACGACAGCGCCAGCCGCCACCTCAAGCATCACGGCGATCTCGACGGACAGCGGTACTCTCGGAGACTTCGTGACCAGCGACAACACGCTGGCGATAGCCGGCGCCAACACGGTGCTCGGTGCCGGCGAAACGGTCCAACTGTCGCTGGATGGCGGCGCAACCTGGGTGAGCACGGTACCGGTGACGGCGACGAGCTGGAGCTACAACAACACCGGCACGGCGGTCGCGGATGGCAGCTACAGCTTCCAGACCCGCGTGGTCGATGCAGCCGGCAATACCGGCGCGGCGTCGAGCCAGGTGGTGACCATCGATACGGCAGCGCCGAGCGCGACTTCGACGATCACGGCGATCGCGGCCGACAGCGGCACGGCCGGCGACTTCATCACCAATGACACCGACGGTCTGACGGTGACGGGCACGAACACGGCACTCGCCGCCGGCGAGGTGGTGCAGATCTCGCTCGATGGTGGCGCGACGTGGGTTGCGACGACCCCGGCGACGGCAACGAGCTGGACCCATGCCACGGCGGCCCTTGGAAACGGCAGCTACAGCTTCCAGACCCGGGTGATCGACGCGGGCGGCCTGACCGGCCCGGTCGCGAGTCAGGCAGTGGTGATCGATGCGGTCGTTCCGGCGGCACCGACACTCGTCGGAACAGACGACGTGGCGCCGGTGACCGGATCGATCATGGCCGGCTCGACCACCAATGATGCGCAACCGGCGCTGAGTGGCACAGCAGAACCGAACGCGACAGTGACCCTCACCATCGACGGCACGCCGGTGACGGTAACGGCGGATGCAGCAGGCAACTGGAGCCACACGCCGGCGGCGCTGGCGGATGGCCTGCACAGCGTCTCGGCGACCCAGGCCGACGCGGCGGGCAACGTGAGCCCGGCCACCGCGCTCGCCTTCACTGTCGACACCTCGGCACCCTCGGCGACCTCGACGATCACCACCATTGCGGGCGACAGCGGGACGGCGGGCGACTTCGTCACCAACGATCCGACGTTGACGATAGCCGGCGCCAACGCGGCGCTGGGCGCGGGCGAGGCGGTGCAGCTGTCGCTGGACGGCGGCGGCACGTGGCAAGCAGTCACCCAGCTGACCGCTACCACCTGGGGCTTCGACAACACCGGCGCGACGCTGTCGGCGGGAACCCACACCCTCCAGACGCGGGTGATCGATGCGGCCGGCAATGTCGGCACCGTGTCCAGCCAGCCGGTGACGATCGACATGACGGCGCCTTCGGCGACGTCGGCGATCACGGCGATCGCGGACGACACCGGCAGTTCATCGAGCGACTTCGCCACCGGCGATCAGACGCTGACGATCAACGGTACCAACACGGCGCTGGCGGCAGGCGAGGCGGTGCAGATCTCGCTCGACAACGGTGTGACCTGGAACACCGCCATCTCGCTGACCGGCACGACCTGGAGCTTCGACAACACGGCCAGCCCTCTGGCGGGCGGCAGCTACACCTTCCGGACGCGGGTGATCGACGCAGCCGGCAACGCCGGCGCCGCATCGAACCAGGCGGTGACGATCGACACGACAGCGCCAACGGCGACATCGACGATCACGGCGATCGCGAGCGACAGCGGCAGCTCGTCGGCCGACTTCGTGACCAGCGACCAGACGCTGACGATCAACGGCTCCAACACGGCGCTCGGCGCGGGCGAGGCGGTGCAGGTGTCGCTCGACAATGGCCTGACCTGGCAAGCGGTGACGCCGGTCACCGCCACGACCTGGAGCTTCGACAACACCGCCAACATGCTGGCGGGCGGCAGCTACGGCTTCCAGACCCGCGTCATCGATACGGCCGGCAATGCCGGCGCGGCCTCGAGCCAGGCGGTGGTCATCGACACGACGGCGCCGCTGTCGATCTCCGCGATCACCGCCATCACGACCGACAGCGGCGCTTCCTCGAGCGACTTCATCACCAGCGACCCGACGCTGGCGATCAGCGGCAGCAACAGTCCGCTGGCGGCAGGCGAGGCCGTGCAGATCTCGCTGGACGGCGGCGCGACCTGGATGAACACGGCGCCGGCGACGGCGGCGAGCTGGAGCTTCGACAACACCGGCGCGACGCTGGCCGATGGCGTCCACAGCTTCCAGACCCGGGTGATCGACGCGGCGGGCAACACCGGTGCGGTATCGAGCCAGGCGGTCACCGTCGACACGAGCGTTCCGACAGCGACATCTTCGATCACGGCGATCACGACGGACAGCGGCGCTTCCTCGAGCGACTTCGTGACCAGCGACAACACGCTGGCGATAGCAGGCGCCAATACGGCGCTCGCTGCGGGCGAAACAGTGCAGCTGTCGCTGGATGGCGGCGCAAGCTGGGTTGCGGTGACGCCAGTGACGGCGACGAGCTGGAGCTACAACAACACCGGCACGGTGATGGCGGACGGCAGCTACAGCTTCCAGACCCGGGTGATCGACGCGGCCGGCAACACCGGCACGGTGTCGAGCCAGGCCGTGGTGATCGACACGGCGGTGCCGAGTGCAACCTCGATGATCACGGCGATCTCGACCGACAGCGGCACGGCCGGGGACTTCGTGACCAGCGACAGCACGCTGGCGATCGCCGGCACCAATACGGCGCTGGTCGCGGGCGAGATCGTGCAGATTTCGCTGGACGGCGGTGCCACATGGGTGAGCACGACGCCGGCCACCGGCACGAGCTGGACCCATGCCTCGTCCGCCCTGGCGGACGGGACCTACAGCTTCCAGACTCGTGTCATCGACACGGGCGGCCTGGCCGGGGCGGTGTCAACCCAGGCCGTGCGGATCGACACCGGTGTTCCCGCGGCACCTGGGCTGGCGGCGGCGGATGACCAGGCGCCGGTGATCGGCTCGATCGCCAATGGTTCGACGACCAATGACAATGTGCCGGCCCTGAGCGGCGCTGCGGAGCCGAACGCGACGGTGACCCTCACCATCGACGGCACGCCGGTGACCGTCACCGCCGACGCTGCGGGGAACTGGAGCCATACACCGACCGCGCTGGCGGATGGCCTGCACAGCGTCTCGGTCACCCAGACCGACGCGGCCGGCAATGTGAGCCCGGCGGCGGCGCTCGCCTTCACCGTCGACACGACGGCACCGGCAGCGCCGACGCTGATGGGGGCGGACGATCAGGCGCCGGTGATGGGCGCGATCGCCAACGGCTCGACGACCAATGACAGTGTTCCAGTGTTGAGCGGCGCGGCGGAGCCGAATGCGACGGTGACGGTCACCATCGACGGTGGCGCGCCGGTCACAGTGACGGCCGACGGGGCCGGTGCCTGGAGCTTCACGCCGGCGGCGCTGGCCGACGGGGCGCACAGCGTCTCGGTGACGCAGACCGATGCGGCCGGCAATGTGAGCCCGGCGGCGGCGCTCGGCTTCACGGTCGACACGAGCGTTCCGGCAGCACCGACATTGATCGGCACGGACGACGTGGCGGCCACGACCGGAGCGATCGCCAACGGCTCGACGACCAACGACAACGTGCCGGTGTTCAGCGGTACGGCAGAGCCGAATGCCGCGATGAACCTGGTGATCGACGGCGGCGCGCCGGTGACGGTGACGGCCAACGCGGCAGGCGCCTGGAGCTTCACGCCGGCCGTCCTTGCCGACGGGGCGCACAGCGTCTCGGTGACGCAGGCCGACGCGGCCGGCAATGTGAGTCCGGCGGCAACGCTCGGCTTCACGGTCGATACAACCGTGCCGGTGGCACCCATCTTCACCGGCACGGACGACGTTTCGCCGGTGACCGGCACCATCGCCGATGGCTCGACGATCAACGATGTGCGCCCGGCGATCAGCGGCACGACCGCCGAGCCGGGAGCGACGGTGACCATCACTTTCGCCGGCCCGACRCCGGTGACGGCGACGGTGGTGGCGAACGGTGCAGGGGCCTGGAGCTTCACCCCTGGCGCCGATCTGGCTGACGGCAACTACAGCGTCACGGTCACCCAGACCGATACGGCCGGCAATACCAGCCCGGCCGGTGCGCCGCTGGCCTTCGCGCTCGACTCGGCGGCACCGTTGTCGATCTCCACGATCACGGCGGTGACGACCGACAGCGGCGCTTCCTCGAGCGACTTCATCACCAATGACCCGACGTTGACGATCAGCGGCACCAACAGTCCACTGGCGGTGGGCGAGGCGGTACAGATCTCGACCGACGGTGGCGTGACCTGGGTGAGCACGACGCCGGTGACGGCGACGAGCTGGAGTTTCGACAACACCGGCGCGACACTGTCGTCCGGCAGCCACGGTTTCCAGACCCGGGTCATCGACGCGGCGGGCAACACCGGCATGGCGTCGAGCCAGACCGTGGTGGTTGACGTGTCGGCGCCTTCGGCGACGTCTTCGATCACGGCGATCACCAACGACAGCGCTGCGGCCGGGGACTTCGTGACCAGCGACAACACGCTGGCGATCGTCGGTGCCAACACGGTGCTCGCTGCGGGCGAGACGGTGCAGCTGTCGCTGGACGGCGGCGCGACCTGGGTGAGCACCACGCCGGTGACGGCGACAAGCTGGAGCTACAACAACACCGGCGCCGTGCTGGCGGACGGCAGCTACAACTTCCAGACCCGCGTGATCGATGTGGCCGGCAATACCGGAACCATGGCGAGCCAGGTCGTGGTGATCGACACGGCGGTGCCGACGGCAACGTCTTCGATCACGGCGATCACGGCCGACAACGGCACGGCGGGCGACTTCATCACGAACGACCCGACGCTTGTCGCCAGCGGCACCAACACGGCCCTCACTGCGGGCGAGACGGTGCAACTGTCGCTGGACGGCGGTGCTACCTGGGTGAGCACGACGCCGGTGACGGCGACGAGCTGGACCTTCGACAACACCGGCGCAACACTGGCGGACGGGACCTACAGCTTCCAGACCCGCGTCATCGATGCGGGCGGCCTGACCGGAACGGTGTCAGCCCAAGCGGTGCGGATCGACATCGGTGTTCCGGCAGCACCGACGCTGATCGGCACGGATGACGTGGTGGCCGTGACCGGCGCGATCGCGGGCGGCGCGACCACCAATGACAACGTGCCGGTGCTGAGCGGCACGGCGCAGCCAGGCGCGACGGTGACCCTCACCATCGACGGCACGCCGGTGACTCTCACCGCCGACGGCGCGGGCAACTGGAGCCACACGCCGGCAGCGCTGGCCGACGGGGCGCACAGCGTCTCGGCGACCCAGACCGACGCGGCGGGCAATGTCAGCCCCGCGGCGGTGCTTTCCTTCACGGTCGATGCGACGGTGCCCACAGCACCGGCCTTCACCGGCACGGACGACGTGGCACCGGTGACCGGCACCATCGCCAACGGCTCGACGATCAACRACGTGCGCCCGGCGATCAGCGGGACAACCGCCGAGTCGAACGCAACGGTGACCGTCACCATCTCCGGCCCGAGCGATGTGACAGCGACGGTGGTAGCAAACGGGGCAGGGGCCTGGAGCTTCACACCGGGGTCTGACCTCGTGGACGGCAGCTACAGCGTTTCCGTCACCCAGACCGACGCGGCCGGCAACACCAGCCCGGCCGGCGCGCCATTGACCTTCGCGCTCGACTCGGCGGCGCCGCTGTCCATCTCGACGATCACGGCGGTAACGACCGACAGCGGAATCGGTGGCGACTTCGTCACCAGCGACCCGACGCTGGCGATCAGCGGCAGCAACAGCCCGCTGGCGGCGGGCGAGGCGGTGCAGATCTCGCTGGACGGCGGCGCGACCTGGGTGAATACGACGCCGGTGACAGCAACGAGCTGGAGCTTCGACAACACCGCCGCGACGCTGGCCGACGGCGTCCACAGCTTCCAGACCCGGGTCATCGACGGCGCCGGCAACACCGGCGCGGTGTCGAGCCAGGCGGTGGCGATCGATACGACGGCACCGGTTGCAACCTCGACAATCACCGCGATCACGGCCGACAGTGGTGTCGCTGGCGACTTCGTCACCAGCGACAACACACTGGCGATCAGCGGCGCCAACACGGCGCTGGGGGCCGGCGAGGCGGTACAGCTGTCGCTCGATGGCGGCGCGAGCTGGGTGGCGGTGACGCCGTTGACGGCGACGAGCTGGAGCTACAACAACACCGGCACGGTGCTCGCCGACGGCAGCTACAGCTTGCAGACCCGCGTGATCGATGCAGCCGGCAACCCCGGTGCGACGTCGAGCCAGGTGGTGACCATCGATACGGCAGCGCCGAGCGCGACTTCGGCAATCACGGCGATCTCAGCCGACAGCGGCACGGCCGGCGACTTCATCACCAATGACACTGACGGTCTGACGGTGACGGGCACGAACACGGCGCTCGCCGCCGGCGAGGTGGTGCAGATATCTCTCGACGGTGGCGCGACCTGGGCTGCAACCACACCGGTCACCGGTACGAACTGGACCCATGCCACGGCGGCCCTGGGGAACGGCAGCTACAGCTTCCAGACACGGGTGATCGACGCGGGCAGCCTGACCGGCTCGGTCGCGACCCAGACAGTGCGCATCGACGCGAGCGTTCCGGCGGCACCTGGCCTGACAGCAAGCGACGACGTGGCGCCGGTGACCGGTGCGATCGCCAACGGCGCGACGACCAACGACAACCAGCCGACGCTGGGCGGTACGGCGGAGCCGGGCGCGACGGTGACCCTCACCATCGACGGCACGCCGGTGACGGTGACGGCGGATGCGGCGGGCAACTGGAGCCACACGCCGGCCGCGCTTGCCAACGGGGCGCACAGCGTGTCGGTGACCCAGACCGATGCGGCCGGCAATGTCAGCCCGGCGACCGCGCTCGCCTTCACCGTCGACACGGCGGCGCCGGCAGCACCCACGCTGACGGCGGCCGACGACGTGGCGCCGGTGAGCGGTGCGATCGCCAACGGCTCGACGACCAACGACAACGTCCCGGTGCTGAGTGGTGCGGCAGAGCCGAATGCGACGGTGACTCTCATCATCGACGGTGGAGCACCGGTGACCGTGGTGGCGAACGGAGCAGGCAACTGGAGCTTCACGCCGACGGCACTGACAAACGGGGCGCACGCCGTCTCGGTGACGCAGACCGACGCGGCGGGCAACATCAGCCCGCCTGCAGCGCTCGGCTTCACGGTCGACACGGCCGTTCCGGCGGCACCGACGCTCATTGGCACGGACGATGTCGCGGCCATGACCGGCGTGATCGCCAACGGCGCGACCACCAACGACAACGTGCCGGTGCTGACCGGCAYGGCCGAGGCGAATGCGACGGTGACCCTCACCATCGACGGCACGCCGGTGACCGTCACCGCCGACGGGGCGGGCAACTGGAGCTTCATGCCGGCAGCGCTGGCCGATGGGGCGCACAGCGTCTCGGCGACCCAGACCGACGCGGCGGGCAATATCAGCCCCGCGGCGGTGCTTTCCTT
>NZ_JBFUHN010000118.1:0-15035 GCF_056402375.1 Variovorax sp. P4_B10
CATACACACGGTGCCGTCAAAGCCTTCCAGCACGACCACCATCTCAAGGAAACCGGTGCCACAGACCCCGCCACCTTGAAGGCCATCGACGCCACGCTCAAGGAGCGCGAGGCTCAAACACAGGCAGCACCCACGACCCCGCCAATAACCGGGCAGATGCACACCTCGAACCGCCCGGCGGAGCAGCAGGTGGGTGGCTCTGGCCTCGCTGACTCTGCGCTGTACAAGCAAGCTTTGGCGGGCCTGGAAAAGTACAACGCCGAGCACAGGATTCCGTCAACGAACGAGCAAAACCAGAACATTGCCGGCGCACTGGCTGTGGAGGCTCAAGCCAAGGGGCTCAAGCAGATCGACCATGTGGAGCCAAGCGGCAATGGCAACAGGATCATCGCTGTGCAGGGCACACCGGGTCATGTGCACTCCAGGGTGGTCGATGTGGACACGATGGTGGCGCTGAACACGCCGGTCGCTCAAAGCTCGCAGGCGTTCACGGTCGTGCAGCTGGTACAGCAGGCGCAGCAGCAAGCTCCTCAGCACGACAACCAGCAGGCCGCGCAGCAAGCGGCGCCAGCGATGTCTCGCTGAGGCTCGCATTCAAAAGTCGAATCACCCGCCGACGCCCGTGAATATCACAACACCGGCTGTCCATTCGATAGCGGCCAAACCGTTCGACGGATGGATTGCTGCACAGGCCGGGTACGCGCGTGTGCGACTTCGTTGGCGTGGTTCGGGCATTGGCGGTGCTGGTCGGCGGACTTCACACGATCGGGGCGCGGTGCACGATCCCGATCGCCTTGATCGCCTTCGCGCTGATCTACGTTTGGGTCGACGACAAGATCAACACCTTTCGCGACGACTTCATGCACAACACGATGTCAGCGGTCGCCGCGATCGTCTTGGTGCTGTTCACAGCCTGGATCATGGTGCAGGGCTTTCGCATCCTCACGGGCCAGTCGCGCGAGCCGATGATGGGGCTGGTGGTCARTGCGAGCCGCACCACCCTCATCCTGATCGCCGCCTCCACCATGGCCCTGGGTGGCTCCAGCATCCAGACCTTCTTCACCGACACCATGGCCTCGGGCATCAATGGCCTGGTCACCGGCAGCAACGACAAGCCCGAGAAGGTCATCGACAAGAACCTGGCCTACACCGTGATGGCGATGGGCGCCATCGACGGCGCGCAGGGACTCAACGCCAGCAACAGCGCCGACAACGTGGCCGCCGCGGGCCGCGCCTCGCTGATCGCCATGCTGGGCGTGGCCGGCCCGCCGATGACGGCTGCGGCCATGCTGCTCATGTACAAGGTGGCGCTGGCGCTGTTCATCGGGTTCGGGCCGATTTTCATCATGTGCCTGATGTTCAAGGTGACGGAGCAGATGTTCTGGAGCTGGCTCAAATACGGGCTGGGTACCTTGTTCTCGATGGCGGTGCTCAGTTTCATGGTCTCGATCGTGCTGGATCTGACGCTGCGCGTGGCGGCCGCCTTGTGGGCGGCCAGCGCTGTCAGCGGCTTGCTGGACGTTGCAGGCAGCGCTGGACTGACGACCCAGGCGATGCAGCAAGGGGGCATCGGGTTGTTGATGACGACGTTGCTGATCTCTGCGCCRCCGATGGCGGCGGCGTTCTTCGGAGGGACGATGGGGCAGTTTGCAACGAATGCGCAGGTCAATGGTGGGACGAACCCGAATAGCGTCGGGCCGCAGGGGCAGGCGCCAGGGACTTATACGCCGCCAGCCAGCCAGACGTCACAAACAACTACCTCCAACCAAAGAGGTAGCGCTGGTGGACTCGGCGGTGGCTCCAACCGCATCTCGGCACAGCCACCTAGTGATGAAATCAGAGCCGCATCCGCTCCCCCGCCACCAAAGGCACTCAAGGTCGATGGAGAGGTGTGATGGAGACGTTCGCACGAGCTTTGTTGTTGATGATTGCAGGGTTGCTTTGGAATGGTCTCGCGCATGCTGAAGGTAACTGCCCTCCGGGGCAATACCCTGTTGGCGGACAGGGTTGGCAGGGTTGCAATCCCATTCCGGGCTATGGGAATCAGCGGCAGGCGCCGCAGCAGCCAGCACCGCGGTGGGAAAGCCGATGGGGGGCAATTGCGACGGATGGACCCAATGACGCTTTGGGCGTAGCCACCGACATGCGGAGCAAACGAGAAGCCTCGCAAGCAGCCATGCATGGCTGCCAGTCAAAGGGCGGTGTGAACTGCAAAATTGACGTTACCTATGACAACCAATGTGCCGCGATTGTCGTAGGCGACGGTGCATACAACGTAGGCAATGCCGCCACCGTGGATATTGCAGTTGCATCAGGCATGAAGACGTGTCGTGACGGTGGACTCACCAACTGCCACGCCTACTACACCGCCTGCAGCCTGCCGGTGCGGACTCAGTAATGCCATGCACATCAGTTCGCATTTAGTAATTTGCCAACTTCACCGCCAGAGAAAATTGCTCGCGGTTAATCCAACTACGACATGAAAATCAGTTCCTGGTTTCTTGCATTTATGCTGAGTGCGGCGTCCCTGCAAGCGTCCGCGCAAAAAACATTGCCCGAAATGCAAGGCACCGATGCAAGCAGCGTCGCACCCGGTTATTACGCTACCGAGCAAGGGTGGGGGTGGCTGGTTGTTGAGCCCGCCAAGAACGGGACAACCCGTTTCTCCGTTGAAACCCAGTCCACACCTACGGGTGGCTGCAGCGGATTGGAAGGCGTACTCAAGGGGCACATTGGCACCGTTCGTGACGGCAAAGACGCCTGCATCATCCGTTTCAATCCGACTGCCAACGGGTCGGCGCTAAAAGCCGAAACGGTCGAAGCCTGCCGGCAGTTTTGCGGTCTGAGCGGGAGTTTCGATGGCGAGTATTTGCATGATGCGAATCCCGCATGCTTTCCTGCCACGGTTGAAGAGACGCGTGGCCGCTTCAAGAAGTTGTACGCCCGCAGGGACTACCGGAGCGCCCTGTTGACCTTGCAACCTGTCCTGAAAAACTGCACCTCTTTACTTACCGAACTGGATCTGGGTCCGATCCGCAACGACTTTGCCCTCACGCAATACAAGAACGGACAGCGCGAAGAATGCCTCGCCACGCTGACGCCCTATCAAAAAGACGCGCGACGCAGTGACAAGGAGATATTGCAGGACTGGGGCCGACCCGATGTGGCGGACGAATACCTCGCAATCGTCAAGGCCGCGAGAACCAATCTGCATCTGTGCGGTAGGGGCAGATAGCCCGCCTTTCAAACTGCGGTGTTTTTAACAAGGGAGGTAGTCCAATGAACAATCCGAATAACCCGAGCGACAAGAATGCATTGAGCGATGACGATGCCCGATCCTTGGCCTATTTTGCGGTGGGCGTGGGTTCGGAGGGCAGC
Source organism: Variovorax sp. P4_B10 (assembly GCF_056402375.1). Lineage (NCBI taxonomy): Bacteria > Pseudomonadati > Pseudomonadota > Betaproteobacteria > Burkholderiales > Comamonadaceae > Variovorax > Variovorax sp. P4_B10. The sequence goes on from NZ_JBFUHN010000118.1 coordinate 3,379, forward strand.
ATTGGCGGGCGCGATGTCTCCAATCACCTTTCGTTTGCCGGCAATGAGAAGGACGGCAAGCTGAATCCGATAGGGAACAGTGGCTATTCGCTGGGCACGCTGCAAACCGATTTGGGCGCACACCCCGAGGTAGCGCAACCATTGGTCGTGGCCTATCAAGCTTGGGCCAAAGCGCATCATTCCGACTGGGTGCTGGACAGCAAACAGGAACAGCAAACGGTCACCGATCTGGGGCGCAGCGGCAATGCCATTCGAGCCGACGGTAACCGGGCATTGGACGCCACCGTCAAATCCCATCTTGATGAGTTCTTGAAGTCCAACGTCGGCAAGACCTTCGTGCACGAACGCGATGAGCGTCAAGTCAATCTTCTGACACGACCCAACAGCGTGCTTACCAAGTTGCAAGCCACACAGCTGTACCAGAACGCATCGCGCGAGGACCAAACTCGGTTGGCCACCATCGCGTTGAAAGTCGAGAACCAGACCGGAGGAGAAGGGGCTGTGTGGAAGCACGAGAAGCACCACAAGCCTCACAAAGTCGTTGATGGTCTGGTTGAGAGCATCAACAAGGGTGAGATCAAGGGCATGGGGGATATCGAGCCCTGGCTGAACAAGCATCCCAAGTACGTGCACGACGGAGTTGCGCACGCTCTCCAAGGTACGGAGACTTATTTGCGCCTGGAGCGGACCGATCCGAAAAGTGATTTGCACCGAGCATGGGACAGCGTCAAAGCCAATGCCACGATGGATCCAGGCAAGCTGGACCCGACTTCAGCCTTTGCGAAAGACTACGCCACGGTGAAGGATCAGTTTCTGCATGCCAATGGCCATCGCCAAGGCAAGCACAGTATCGCCATCGGCGAAATTCAAACCAAGCTCGGACAGTTGGGCTATACCAATCCTGACAAGACTCCTCTCGCGACCGATGGCCACATGGGTCGCAACACGCGCGAGGCGCTCAAGGCCTTTCAGCATGAGCACCATCTCAAAGAAACCGGCACTACAGATTCCACCACTTTGAAGGCGATCGACGCTACGCTCAAAGAGCGTGGAGTTCAGAGGCAGTCAGCACCGACGACCGAGCAGAGCAATGACCCGAACCGCCCGGCCCCGTCGCAGATCACGGATCCCGCTCACCCCGGCAACCGACTGTTCGAGCAAGCCCGGACTGGCATGCAGGCGATCGACGCCAAGTTCGGGCGCACTTCGGATCACCAGACCGACAACGCCGCAGGCCACGTGGCGGTGAAGGCGCAATGCGCCGGCATGAAGTGCATCGACCTGATGGAGTTGGGCGGCATCAGCGGCGACAAGATCATTGCCGTACAGGGCAAGCTCGGAAACGCACATTCGAAGGTGATCTCTGTGGACACAGTGGCGGCGTTGAACATGCCACTGGCGCAGAGTTCGCAGGCCTCGGCCGAGGTGCATGCCCAGCAGCAGAGCCAACGGGCGCGGCAAGTGACTCCGCCTGTCCAGACGCAAGAGGCTCCGGCCATGTCTCGCTGAATCGGGCTTCAAGGTCGAATCACTCGCCAACGCCCATGGACACTTCGCTGCAACCGGCCAATCCGATCGCAATTGAGCTGTTCGACGTGCTTGGCCGGGTGGCTACATGGGCCAAGGCGCGTGTGCGCAGTGTCGTCACCACGGCCTGGATCATGGTGCAGGGCTTTCGCATCCTCACGGGCCAGTCGCGCGAGCCGATGATGGGGCTGGTGGTCAGTGCGAGCCGCACCACCCTCATCCTGATCGCCGCCTCCACCATGGCCTTGGGCGGCTCCAGCATCCAGACCTTCTTCACCGACACCATGGCCTCGGGAATCAATGGCCTGGCCACCGTGCGCAAGCAGAACGTGACCAGAGGCAGAGAGACCAGCCGCAGCGAGTCCGAAGTTTGCGCCCTGATGCTGCCGCAGGAGCTCAAGGCCATGGGGCCGGACACGGAGGTCTTTCTCTGCGAAGGTATTCCGCATCCGGCCAAGTGCGACAAGATCCGCTACTACCAGGACAACTACTTCACGCAGCGGCTGAAAGAAAAGGTGCCGATCCCTGTCTTGTCGATCTGAGACCGGTGCCCTTGCGCCATCAGCTGGCCAGCAACTGCCTGAGCACAAACGGCAGGATGCCCCCGTGCTTGTAGTAGTCGACCTCGATCGGCGTGTCGATGCGCAGGCGCACCGTCACCTCCTGGTGCATGCCGTCGGGGCGGTGCACGACCAGCTTCACGTCCATCTGCGGCTTGAGTTCGCCGCCGATCACGACGTCGATCTGCTCGTCGCCCGTGAGGCCCAGCGTCTGCCATGAATCGGCGCCGCGGAACTGCAGCGGCAGCACGCCCATGCCGACCAGGTTGGCACGGTGGATGCGCTCGAAGCTGCGCGCCACCACGGCCTTGATGCCCAGCAACTGGGTGCCCTTGGCAGCCCAGTCGCGCGACGAGCCCGTGCCGTATTCCTCGCCGCCGAACACCACCGTCGGCACGCCCTGTTCCATGTACTTCATGGCGGCGTCGTAGATGAACATCTTCTGGTTGCCGGGCTGGAACAGCGTGACGCCGCCCTCTTCCTGCGTGCCGTTGGCATCCGGCGGAATCATCAGGTTCTTGATGCGCACGTTGGCGAAGGTGCCGCGCATCATCACGTCGTGGTTGCCGCGGCGCGAGCCGTAGCTGTTGAAGTCGGCTTTGGGCACGCCGTGCGCCTTGAGCCAGATGCCCGCGGGCGAGCTGTCCTTGATCGAGCCGGCCGGCGAGATGTGGTCGGTGGTGATCGAGTCGCCGAAGAGCGCCATGATGCGCGCGCCCTTGAAGCCGGCGTCCGACGCATGCGGCTCCATCTTGAAGCCCTCGAAGAACGGCGGCTCGGCGATGTAGGTCGACTTGGGCCAGTCGTAGACCTGGCCGTTCGTGCCCTTGATGCTGCTCCAGAACTTGCCCGGATCGGTCTTCACCTTTTCGTAGTTGGCGCGGAACGACTTGGCGTTCATCGCATAGCGCAGGTTCTCGTCGATCTCCTTCGGCGTCGGCCAGATGTCGCCGAGGTACACGTCCTTGCCGTTCTTGCCCTTGCCGACGGGCTCGGTCATCAGGTCGGTCATCACGTTGCCGGCAATGGCGAATGCGACCACCAGCGGCGGCGATGCGAGGAAGTTGGCCTTCAGGTTCGGATGGATGCGCGCCTCGAAGTTGCGGTTGCCCGAGAGCACGGCCGCGCCGATCAGGTCGTTCTTGGTGATAGCCTCGTTGATCTCGGGCGTCAGGTCGCCGGCATTGCCGATGCAAGTGGTGCAGCCGTAGCCTGCGAGGTAGAAGCCGAGCTTTTCGAGGTACGGCAGGAGGCCCGCCTTCTCGAGGTATTCGGTGACGATGCGCGAGCCGGGCGCGAGCGAGGTCTTGACGTGCGGCTTGACCGTGAGGCCCGCCTCCACCGCCTTCTTGGCCAGCAGGCCGGCCGCGAGCATCACGCTCGGGTTCGAGGTGTTGGTGCACGAGGTGATGGCCGCGATCAGCACGTCGCCGTTGCCGATGGTGACCTCGCCCTTGGGCGCGGAGGGCGCCGTCGCGCTCGTATGCGCAGCAGCCTTGGTCGAGCGGTTGGCCACCATCTCGACCACATCGCGCGGCGAACCGGCGGGCGGCGGGGCAGCTTCGTTGTCGTCGCCCTGCCCGGCCTTCAACAGCGGATAGCGCACCTTGAGCTTATCGGCCGGCTGGTTGAAGCCGTTGGCGTCGTTGGGCTTGCTGTAGAGCTCGGAGAACTTGGTGGCCAGGTGGCCGAGGTCGATGCGGTCCTGCGGGCGCTTGGGGCCTGCCAGGCTCGGCGACACGGTGCCGAGGTCGAGCTTGACGATCTTGGTGTAGTCGATGTCGCCCGGGGCGGGCATGCCGAACAGGCCCTGCGCCTTGTAGTAGGCCTCGAAGCGCTCGACCTCTTCCTTGGTGCGGCCGGTGCCTTCGAAGTACGCCACGGTCATCTCGTCGACCGGGAAGAAGCCCATGGTCGCGCCGTATTCGGGCGCCATGTTGCCGATGGTCGCGCGGTCGGGCACGGCGATCGATGCGGCGCCGGGGCCGAAGAATTCGACGAACTTGCCCACCACTTTTTCGGCCCGCAGGATGGCGGTGACGAACAGCACCAGGTCGGTCGCCGTGACGCCTTCGCGCAGCTTGCCGGTGAGCTCGAAGCCCACCACGTCGGGCGTCAGCATGTAGACCGGCTGGCCCAGCATGGCCGCCTCGGCCTCGATGCCGCCCACGCCCCAGCCGACCACGCCGACGCCGTTGATCATGGTGGTGTGGCTGTCGGTGCCGACCAGCGAGTCGGGGTAATAGGTGGGCGTGTCACCCTTGTCGTACGGGCTCTTGTAGACGCCGCGTGCGAAGTACTCGAGATTGACCTGGTGGACGATGCCGAAGCCCGGCGGCACGACACGGAAGGTGTCGAAGGCCTGCATGCCCCACTTCATGAACTGGTAGCGCTCGTTGTTGCGCTGGAACTCGAGCTTCATGTTGAGGTCGAGCGCCTTGGACGTGCCGTAGTAGTCGACCATCACCGAGTGGTCGACCACGAGGTCGACGGGCACCAGCGGCTCGATGGTCTTGGGCGACTTGTTCAGCTTGGCGGCCACGCTGCGCATGGCGGCCAGGTCGGCCAGCAGCGGCACGCCGGTGAAGTCCTGCAGCACCACGCGGGTGACGACAAAGGGAATTTCGTCGGTGCGCTCCGCGTTGGGCGCCCAGTGGGCCAGTTCCTCGACGTGCTTGGCCGTGACCTTCTGCCCGTCGCAATTGCGCAGCACCGATTCGAGCACGATGCGGATCGATACCGGCAAGCGGTCGACGGTGGGATATTGCTTCGCCAGTTCCTTGAGCGACCAATATTTGCCGGCTTTCCCCGATGCAGTCTTGAAGGTCTTGAGGGTGGACGCAAAGGCGTGCGCCGGTGCTTTGGCCATAGAGGAACTCCTGTTTGTTTCGTGGAAGCGCCTCAAAGATAGCAGGGATCAATGTCAACTGTTGTAGTCTGGCTTCCTCGGAAATGGCGTGGTGCGCGGTCGATTCGGGGGCTTTTGTTCGGGGCGCGGTCGTTGTGCTGGCCGATCAACCGCTGCGCTGAGCGATCACGCCGATGATGTGCTCTGCGCAGCGAAATAAAGGAGGAGGCCTGCGGCCTTAGGCCGCGCCGGGGGACATTCGCGGAGCAGAGCACACCGTCGGCGTGAGCGCGCCCCCAATCTCCCCCCTATCCGGGAACGTCGAAGGCTTATGCCAGGGCCATGCCCGCGCGAGTCCGAGTGCGGCGCAGGCCGGTCCATTGAAGCTCGGCCAGCACCACCACGGTGACCGCCTGCGCGATCACCCAGGCCGTGCCCAGCGCAGTGACAGGGAAAGCGCCACCGACCAGCAAGACCGCGCAAGCCACGGCCCAGCCGAAATTGCCGACGACCACGAGACCGATCAGCGTGCGCGGCGGCGTGCTGCGGCTGGCCATGAAGGCGGCGGCCGCCGCGTACGCCAGCAGGAACACTCCGGTGCCCATCAACAGCGCCGCCGGCAGCCCGGTCAGGCGGGCCAGTGCGCCGGTGAATGCCACCTGCAGCGCACCGGTTGCGGCGCAGGAGGCGGCGTCGGCCCACATCACGTTGGGCAGGAAGCGGGGGGAAGCAAAGACGGACATGAGAATCTCCTTCGGTGGATACGCCGCAAGCCAGTCCTGCCGCGTTGGAGCCAATGATTCCGGCGGGCGTGCATCGCGTCGATGACCTGGGAGGTCATGGCGCCGCGCCGCCGCCGCGCCAAAATGCGGCCATGAACACCACCCGCCCCCATTCGTCCAAGGCCAGCCAGCCCGGCGCGCGCGATCCGTTCGGCGCCCATCTGCGGCACTGGCGCACCCACCGCCGCCTGAGCCAGCTCGACCTGGCGCAGGAAGCCGAGGTCTCGACCCGCCACCTGAGCTATGTGGAAACCGGCCGCGCCGCGCCCAGCCGCGAGATGGTGCTGCGGCTGGCCGAGCGGCTCGAAGTGCCGCTGCGCGAGCGCAATGCGCTGCTGGTGGCGGCCGGCTTCGCGCCCATGTACCGGCAGCGCTCGCTGGACGACCCGGCCCTGGCTTCCGCCCGGCGCGCGGTGGATCTGGTGCTGAAGGGCCACGAACCCTTTCCCGCGCTGGCTGTGGACCGCCACTGGAACCTGGTGGCGCACAACGCGCTCGTGCCGCTGCTGATGGCCGGTGCGGCGCCGGAACTGGTGCAGGCGCCCATCAACGTGCTGCGGCTGAGCCTGCACCCCGACGGGCTGGCCTCGCGCATCGCCAACCTCGCACAGTGGCGCGCCCACCTCCTCGAACGGCTGCAGCAGCAGATTGCCGCGACAGGCGACGCCGTGCTGCAGGCGCTGCACGACGAACTCGAGGCCTTCCCCACCCCCAACGTGAGCCACGACGCGCCCGCGACCGACGCGGAGCTGTCGGGCGTGGTGGTGCCCTTTCAGCTCGTCACGCCGAACGGCGTGCTGAGCTTCATCAGCACCACGACGATCTTCGGCACGCCGGTCGACGTCACGTTGCAGGAACTGGCGGTGGAGTCGTTCTTTCCGGCCGATGCGCAGACGGCGGCGGCGCTGACGGCGATGGCGGCACGGCCGGCGGGTTGAAATCCGGGCGCTCCTGCGCCGCGGGGCCTTCGAAGTCGTCCACCTGGATGACCTTGTCGGCCGCCCGCAGGTAGGCCAGGGCGAGTGCAGGGTCGGGCGCCGAACGCGCCGCTTCCTCCAGCGAGTTCGTGCGGCGCAGCACCTTGTTGAGCGCGGCGGTCGTGTCGCCGAGCTGCGCGCCAAGTTCCATCGCATGCATCAGGTCGCGCAAGCCGCCGGCCGCGGGCTCGCTGAGGTCGGGCACCAGGTGCTTGACGATGCGCGGGTTCGCGCGCAACAGGTCGGCCAGCGCCATCAATTGCACATCGCGCAACGGCGCAAGGTGGGCCGTGCGGCGCAGCACCAGCGCACCGATCACGCGCCGGCCTGCGGTCGGCAGGTTGGCATAGAGGTCGCGCAGAATCCTGCCGGCCTCGTCGAGCTGCAGCCGGATCGCCGCCTGCGCGAACGGCAGCAGCTCGGGCGCCGCATCGACGCGATAGCGCCAGACGCAGGCGCTCGCCAGATACAGATGCGCCAGCACGTCGCCCAGGCGCGCCGACAGCAGCTCCATGCGCTTGAGCTTGCCGCCGAGCAGGCCCATGGCAAGGTCGGCGGTGAGCGCGTACTTGGCGCTCATGCGCGCGATGAGCCGCGCCTCTCGGGCCAGTGCTTCGGGCGGTTCGCCGAGCACCGGCGCGCCGAACAGGCTGTGCCACAGGTTGACCGCCACATGCTTGCCGTGCGCGATCAACGCCTTGCCGAGCGCAGCTTCGTCCTTCGCCTGCACGGCCGCCATTTCGTCGAGCACATGCGGATGGCAGCGCACCGCCCCCTGGCCGAACACGATGAGCGCACGCGTGAGGATGTTGGCGCCCTCCACCGTGATCGCGATCGGCGCCTGCCGGTAAGAGATGCCGAGCAAATTCGACGGGCCCGAGATGATGCCCTTGCCGCCGAGGATGTCCATGCCATGGTTGACCGCGCGGCGCCCTGCTTCGGTCAGCTGCACCTTGAGGATCGCGCCCGCCACGCTGGGCCGCTCGCCCTTGTCGAGCGCCGCAGCCGTCAGGCGGCGCGCCGCATCGCTCGCATAGAGCTCGGCGGACATTTGCGCGATCAGCCCCGCAACCGCGTGGAACTTGCCGACAGGCAAACCGAACTGCTCGCGGATCTGCCCGTAGCCGTTGCTCACGTAGAGCGCCGTCTGCTGCATGGCCGAGCCGACCGCGGGCAGCGAGATCGCGCGGCCCGTGGCCAGGCATTCCATCAGCATGCGCCAACCCTGGCCGACCTGCTTCTCGCCGCCGATGATCCAGTCCATGGGCACGAAGACCCGGCGGCCGCGGATCGGGCCGTTCATGAAGGCGCTGTCCATCGGGCGATGGCGCCGGCCGATCTCCATGCCCTCGTGCGGCACGGGAATCAGTGCGCAGGTGATGCCGAGCTCGCGCCGTCCTTCGGGAAGACTCTCGTCGATGGCATGGAAGGCCAGGCCCACCACGGTGGCCACAGGCGCGAGCGTGATGTAGCGCTTGTCGAAATCGACCAGGAAGCCGCGGGTCGGCTTGCCGTTGAACTCGCGCTCGACCACCACGCCGCGATCGGGGATGGATGCGGCATCGGAACCGGCGTAGGGCGACGTCAGCCCGAAGCACGGCAGCTCGCGGCCATCGGCGAGGCGCGGCAGGTAGTGGTCCTTCTGCGCATCGGTGCCGTAGCGCAGCAGCAGCTCGGCCGGGCCGAGCGAGTTGGGCACCATCACCGTGACGGCCGTGGCCACGTCGACGGTGGCAATGCGCGTCACCACCGTGGCGTGCGCGTAATGGCCGAAGCCGAGGCCGCCGAACGCCTCGGGGATGATCATTCCGAAGAAACGCTTCTCTCGCAGGTAGCGCCAGACCTCGGGCGGCAGGTCGTGCGCCTCGTCGATGGCGTGCTCGTCGAGCATGCGGCAGAGCGTGCGCACCTCGCGATCGAGAAAGGCCTGCTCGCGTCCGGTGAGCTGGTTCGGCCCCTTGGCGGCGAGCGCATCGAAGTCCGGCCGGCCCGCGAAGAGCTGGCCCTCGAACCCGACGGTGCCGGCCTCGAGCGCCGCGCGCTCGGTGTCGCCCAGCGGCGGCAGTGCCTTCGAGAAGGGCTGCATGGCCCATCGGCCGATCAGGGAAGCCAGAGGCATGGTGTCTCCTTCGCCGCGGCGCACGCGCGGATCGATTGACACCATTCTTGGGCTTCGCGACGCCCGCACACAGCCGGTCAAGGGCGTTCCTGCATGTCGGAGGCCGTCGCGCAACGCGCACAAAAAAGCCCCGCCGAAGCGGGGCTTTTCGTTGGTGCGCCAGGGAGATCAGGCCGCGACTGCGTCCGCCACACCCTTGTAGTCGTCGATCTTGTCGAAGTTCAGGTACTGGTAGATCTGCGCGCTCGACGCGTCGAGCACGCCGGTCGCTGCCATGTACTCTTCCCGGGTCGGGATGCGACCGAGGCGCGAGCAGATGGCGGCCAGCTCGGCCGAGCCGAGGTACACGTTGGTGTTCTTGCCCAGGCGGTTGGGGAAGTTGCGGGTGCTGGTCGACATCACCGTTGCGCCTTCGCGCACCTGGGCCTGGTTGCCCATGCACAGCGAGCAGCCCGGCATTTCGGTGCGGGCGCCGGCATTGCCGAACACGCCGTAGTGGCCTTCTTCGGTGAGCTGTTGCGCATCCATCTTGGTCGGCGGTGCGATCCACAGCTTGACCGGGATGTCGCGCTTGCCTTCGAGCAGCTTCGACGCGGCGCGGAAGTGGCCGATGTTGGTCATGCACGAGCCGATGAACACTTCGTCGATCACGGCACCGGCCACGTCGCTCAGCGTCTTCACGTCGTCCGGGTCGTTCGGGCAGGCCACGATGGGTTCGTGGATCTCGGCCAGGTCGATCTCGATGACGGCGGCGTAGTCGGCGTCGGCATCGCCCTTGAGCAGCTGCGGGTCCGCAAGCCAGGCTTCCTGCGCGGCGATGCGGCGTGCCAGCGTGCGGGCGTCGGCATAGCCTTCGGCAATCATCCACTTCATCAGCGTGATGTTGCTGTTGATGTACTCGATGATCGGTTCCTTGTTCAGGTGCACCGTGCAGCCGGCGGCCGAGCGCTCGGCCGAGGCGTCGCTCAGTTCGAAGGCCTGTTCGACCTTCAGGTCCGGCAGGCCTTCGATTTCGAGGATGCGGCCCGAGAAGATGTTCTTCTTGCCCTTCTTCTCGACCGTCAGCAGACCGCTCTTGATGGCGTACAGCGGAATGGCATTGACCAGGTCGCGCAGCGTGACGCCGGGCTGCATCTTGCCCTTGAAGCGCACGAGCACCGATTCGGGCATGTCCAGCGGCATCACGCCGGTGGCTGCGGCGAAGGCCACGAGGCCGGAGCCTGCAGGGAAGCTGATGCCGATCGGGAAACGGGTGTGGCTGTCGCCGCCGGTGCCGACGGTGTCGGGCGTCAGCAGGCGGTTGAGCCAGCTGTGGATCACGCCGTCGCCCGGACGCAGCGAGACGCCGCCGCGGTTGGCCATGAACTCGGGGAGTTCATGGTGCATCTTGACGTCGACCTTCTTCGGATACGCCGCCGTGTGGCAGAACGACTGCATCACGAGATCGGCCGAGAAGCCCAGGCAGGCCAGGTCCTTCAGCTCGTCGCGCGTCATCGGGCCGGTGGTGTCCTGCGAGCCGACCGAGGTCATCTTGGGTTCGCAGTACGTGCCCGGGCGAACGCCCTGGCCTTCCGGCAGACCGCAGGCGCGGCCGACCATCTTCTGTGCGAGCGAGTAGCCCTTCTTGGTGTCGACCGGGCTGGTCGGCAGGCGGAACAGCGTGGACACCGGCAGGCCCAGCGCCTCGCGCGCCTTGGCCGTGAGACCGCGGCCGATGATCAGCGGAATGCGGCCGCCGGCGCGCACTTCGTCGAACAGCACCTCGCTCTTGACCTGGAATTCGGCAATGACCTTGCCGTCCTTCAGTGCCTTGCCTTCGTAGGGACGCAGCTCGACCACGTCGCCCATGTTCATCTGCGCCACGTCGAGCTCGATGGGCAGTGCGCCCGAGTCTTCCATCGTGTTGTAGAAGATCGGCGCGATCTTGCCGCCGAGGCAGACGCCGCCGAAGCGCTTGTTCGGCACGAAGGGAATGTCTTCGCCGGTGAACCACAGCACCGAGTTGGTGGCGCTCTTGCGCGACGAACCCGTGCCGACCACGTCGCCGGCGTAGGCCACGAGGTGGCCGCGGGCGCGCAGGTCTTCGATGAACTTCACCGGGCCGCGCTTGCCGTCTTCTTCGGGAACGATGCCGGGGCGCGCGTTCTTGTGCATCGCGAGCGCGTGCATCGGAATGTCAGGACGCGTGGTCGCGTCGGGTGCGGGGGACAGGTCGTCGGTGTTGATTTCGCCGGCCACCTTGAAGATGCTGACGGTGATGCTCTCGGGCACTTCGGGGCGGCTCGTGAACCACTCGGCGTCGGCCCAGCTTTGCAGCACGCCCTTGGCGTTGGCATTGCCCTTGTCGGCCTTTTCCTTGACGTCGTGGAACTGGTCGAACATCAACAGGGTCTTCTTCAGGCCCTCGGCCGCCACGGCGCCGACTTCGGCGTCGTCGAGCAGGTCGATCATCGGGCTGATGTTGTAGCCGCCGAGCATGGTGCCGAGCAGTTCGGTGGCGCGGGCGCGCGAGATGAAAGCGCTCTTTTCGGTGCCATGCGCCACGGCTGCGAGGTAGCTCGCCTTGACCTTGGCCGCGTCGTCGACGCCGGCGGGCACGCGATAGGTGAGCAGGTCGAGCAGGAAGGCGCCGTCTTTTTCGTTCGCGCTCTTGAGGAGCTCGATCGCTTCAGAGGTCTGCTTCGCGCTCAGGGGCAGCGGCGGGATACCGAGCGCGGCGCGTTCGGCAACATGGTCAACGTAGGCTTGCAACATCTTCTTTTCTCCGGAAACTGGACTGGCGGGCATGCAGCGCGGCAAGCAAGAGCCGCGCCGCATCCCTGGTGGGGGCTCTTACTTCTTGGC